>JAEZDR010000014.1 GCA_023433265.1 Bacteroidota bacterium
TCCCAAGAGGGGGGTAACCAAACAAATGAAGCCCAAAAGCTTCGCTTTTGAACGTTTGTTGTTTCCCTATGCCTCGCAAACAAGTTTGCAGGCCGTGCAAGGGATTATCTTCGGTGATCCCAAGAGGGGGGTAACCAAACAAATGAAGCCCAAAAGCTTCGCTTTTGAGTGTTTGTTGTTTCCCTACGCCTCGCAAACCAGTTTGCAGGCGTTCGTGAAACAACAAACCCCGCTATCGCGGGGCTTCATTTGTTTGGCGGAGAGAGAGGGATTCGAACCCCCGGACCTGTTACAGTCAACGGTTTTCAAGACCGCCGCATTCGACCGCTCTGCCATCTCTCCGGGTGCAAAATAATGGCCTGACGGGTATTCCGCCAAATATTTATCCTTAGCAATAAAATCACTTCAAAAATTTCGAGACTCCCGGAATTAGATTCTTTAGGCTAACAAAGGCATTGCATTGTAACAGGGCAATATTGCGTGAGCGTTTCAAATGTGTTCGATCTCAATATTCTGATGCTTAGAAACGATCCGTTACAATAAAAAAAAGTCTCACAGTTGCTACCTGTGAGACTTTTTATATTCAGAGTATTGGTGTTATACCTTTTCGCCGTCCAGCTTTCTCCTGATTACTTCTTTCTTTAAAAGTGTAAACTCCCTGCCCGACGCTCCACCCACACTTGTGTTTTCTTGCGCCCTGCGCATCAAATAAGGGATCAGATCTTTGATAGGACCGAATGGAACATACTTGCTTACAGACGCACCAGCCTTTGCAAGGTTGAAGGTAATATGATCGCTCATGCCTAATAACTGGGAAAAGTGCATATGCGGGTGATTGAGCGGCAATCCCTTCTGCTGCATCAGTTCAATTGTGTGCGAATTGCTTTCTTCATTGTGTGTGGCAACAATAGCCGCAGTGTTATGGATATTGTCGATGCAGAATTGGATAGCCGCATCAAAATCCCTGTCGGTAGCTGCTTTGTCTACCTGTATCGGATCTTTATATCCCATCTGCTGTGCACGCAGGCGTTCGCGTTCCATATAGGCCCCGCGAACCAGCTTCATACCTAGGTGGAAACCATTTTCTGTTGCCAACCGCTGACTCATTTTCAGGAAGTCAAGGCGGTCGTGGCGGTAAAGCTGTACAGTATTATAAACGATAGGCCTTTCCTTGTTGTATTTCTGCATCAACTCGGTGGTGAGCCTGTCAATTGGATCTTGTATCCAGGTTTCCTCTGCATCAATAGTTACCCCCACGCCTTTTTCTGCTGCTACTGCGCAGATCCTGTCGAGACGCTTGCGGACTTTGTCGAATTCTTCCAGCTCTGCTTCATTGTCGTGTACACCGCTTCTAAGACGAGGCGACTCGTTAAGGCTAGCCAGCAGATCGAACCTGGCCAAACCAGTAAGTTTAATACTGATAAACGGAACATTTGCCTGTGTAGCGGCATGGTTTACCACTTTCACAAACGTATCGGCTGCGCGCTCAAAATTCTCCTCCCCTTCCTTGCCTTCAACACCGTAGTCCAGTATTACCTGCACGTTGAAGTTGCTAAGCATGTTGCAAACGCTTTTGGTTTCTTCAAGCGTTTCACCGCCTACAAATTGCCTGAAAATGGTTTTACGAATAATGCCATCTATAGGCAGCCCGCTTTTCATCAGCACAGGCGTAACCCTAACACCCAGGTTTACCAACCAGTTGTGGGTCATGGTTTCAAACAACAATTTCGCTGTCTTAAGGTCTTTATCGGTTTTGTACGCAAAGGCGATTTTGGTATTGTCGAAGGATATACTCATAAAGAATCATTAGTTATGCGAATATCGGTACAGCGTACTTATATAAAAAATGACATTGGTTACATGTAACCATTATATTTATTAGCATTTTTGTCTACCGGGGCCGCCGCTAAAATGGCTTCCTCATGCCGCCTTTATAAGGCTTTCCGTTTTTCATAACATTTGAATACTCTTATTTTGCCGCTAAAACAGCACATAGATGGACAGCAGGAAAGTGGAAGAAAGCCGCACAGTAATGAGTGAGATTGTTTTGCCGAACGATACCAATACGTTTGGCAACTTAATGGGCGGCAGGCTCATGTACTGGATGGATATAGCTGCCGGCATTGCATCAACAAGGCATTGCAATGCGCCTGTGATGACGGCAAGCGTGGATAACCTTAGTTTCAAAACCCCAATAAAGCTTGGGAATATAGTTCACATAGAGGCTAAAGTAACCCGTGCCTTTAATACTTCTATGGAAGTACACCTACAGGTTTGGGGAGAGGATAGCCTGCACCAATACAGGTACCAGAGCAATGAAGCCTATTTTACCTTTGTTGCCCTCGACCCCAATGGCAAGCCACGCAAAGTGCCACAGGCCATACCCAGTACAGACCTGTAACAAAAGCTTTTTGACGGCGCCTTGCGCAGAAGGCAGTTGCGTCTTATACTAGCAGGAAAGATGAAGCCAGACGATGCTAGTGAGCTAAAAGCATTATTCAGCAAAGAAGGTGGCGTTTAAAGACCGCCTTTTTTGTTGTAATTATTTTCCTGCTCCTTTGCTTTTTCAAAGTCGAGGATAACCCCGTTGATGCAGTAACGCAAACCCGTTGGGGGTGGCCCATCGTCAAACACGTGGCCCAGGTGGGCTTTACAGCGCCCGCACATTACCTCTGTGCGTCGCATACCGTGTGAATTATCAGGACTGTATATAATCGCGCTCTTGGCTACAGGCTCGTAGAAAGAAGGCCAGCCACAACCACTCTCAAACTTTGTATCGCTCTTAAATAGTGTATTACCGCAGGCTGCGCAATAGTAAGTGCCCACTTCTTTTGAGGTTTCGAACTTGCTGGTAAAAGGCCGTTCGGTTCCTTTTTCCCTTGCAATCCTGTATACCTCGGGCGATAATACCCGCTTCCACTCTTCGTTTGACAATACCAGCCTTGATGTATCTTTCCTGGAATAATATGAATGCTTATCGTTATCCATTACTTGTTTTGTTTTTTGTTCCTGGGCACTACAGGAAGGCGATAAAAACGCCACCAATCCCATTGCAACTGCCATAATCACTGCCTTCATCATACTGAAAACTCTTACGGATAAAGGTGGCGAAATATTACTTAATTCTAAATTAATACACTTAAATTACAACCTGTTAAGGAAACTTAAAGCCCCATGCGCTATATTTGCCGTTCACGCAAGGTTAGTTAGTGCATGTTCAATATTGTTTTATTCGGACCTCCGGGTAGTGGAAAAGGAACGCAGAGTAGTAAACTTGTTGATAGATACCATCTTAAGCACCTGGGAACTGGCGATTTGTTGAGAAACGAGATTGCGAAGGAAACTCCCTTAGGTATTGAGGCTAAGAAGTTTATTGACAAGGGTGAACTGGTGCCGGATGAGGTAGTAATTGGCATGATAAGTACCGCCATTGAAGAAAACCTGCATGTAAAAGGTTTTTTGTTTGATGGATTTCCCCGTACCGAAGCTCAGGCTGAGGCGCTGGACAAGCTACTGAAACTGAAGAATACTGAGATAACCGTTGTGTTGGCGTTGCAGGTATGTGAGAACGAACTGATTAAAAGATTAGTTTTAAGGGGTAAAAGCAGCGGCCGCACCGATGATGTGAATGAGGAAATCATAAAAGCTCGCATCTTAGAATACCAGAAAAAAACAGCAGTAGTAGAGGATTATTACAGGCGCTTCGACAAAGTAAAAAAGATTAAGGGTGAGGGCACTGTGGAGGACATTTTCACAGCCTTGCAAAAAGCAATTGATCAGCAAGTAACTACTGCATAATTTTTTGGAACTACAACCAATACCAACCTGCCTGACCCGCTTATTCCAAGCGGGTCAATTAGTTTCACACCCCTTCCACCGAAGGTTAAGGGCGCTGGAAAATCAGGCAGGTCTATTAGTGAAAAATTAATTACCGCAACATCCGGGTTGGCAGCAGGCTTCCTTTTCTGCTTTTTCTGCATATACCGTGATGCTTCTGATGCTCATTCCTGACTGTTTGAACTCTTTTATTTGCTCAGCCGATAGATACTGGGTTAGTATATCGTCCGGGATGATGATGGCTTTGTCTTTCTGCACAGTAATGTTCGTGAAGCCATTGTCTGCAATCAACTTTAGGTATTCGTCTTTCTGGATGGCACCTGCTACGCAACCTGCATACATTTCTGCAGCTTCCCGTATTTCTTTCGGTAGCTGACCCTGCAAAACAATGTCTGAAATGGAGAAGTGTCCTCCGGGCTTTAGGACCCTGTAGATCTCTTTCATCACGCCGTTTTTGTTAGGTACGAGGTTCAACACGCAGTTGCTGACTATTACATCCGCAACACTGGCTGTAACAGGCATTTGTTCAATGTCGCCCTGCCTGATCTCAACGTTGTTAAACCCACGGTGTTCAGCATTCTGCCTTGCTTTCTCAATCATAGCAGGTGTAAAGTCTATTCCTATTACTTTACCGGTTTCGCCTGTTTCGTGGCGGGCCACGAAAGCATCGTTGCCTGCACCACTGCCGAGGTCAATCACAACATCGCCCTTTTTTATTTTGGCAAACTGCGTAGGCAGGCCACAGCCTAAACCTAAATCCGCATCAGGATTGTAGCCCTCAAGCTGGGTATAGTCGTCGGCCATAATGTTATACACTTCTGTACTGCAGCCGCCCGACCCGCAGCAGGAACTCTGATTTGTTTCTTTGTCCTGGAGCGCTATTTCGCTGTACTTCTGTCTTACGATGTCTTTTACTTGTTCATCTGTTTTCATGGTTGTTACTTTAATATTATCGAATTATTACGATGATTGTTTGCAAAAAAAAGCTAGCAGCAGCCGCCTCCCTCTTTATAGGTATCGAACATTTGATTGAGCGCTGCCTGGGCCAATTTCCATTCTTTGGGATCGATGCAGTAGCATACTTTGGCACCATCTATATCGCCCTGTATCAGGCCAGCCGCTTTCAGCTCTTTCAGGTGCTGTGATACCGTGCTTTGCGAGAGCGGAAGTTCTTCAACAATATCCCCGCAGATGCATGCCTGCCTTTTTGCAAGCAGCATCAGGATGGCAACCCGCGCCGGGTGAGCCAGTGCCTTTGCATATTTGGCTATCCTGTTGTCTTTTACACTGAACTCGTCTGACTTTGTTGCTCCCATATCTATCGCAAATATACGATGACATTCGAAACCACCAAAAAATATTTTTGAGATATTCAATTGGGTCTAAAGGCGTGACGGCAGCAGTTTGTTGTTGATGGATGAATTTGCCCGGTGGCGGTTTCACAGGGGAGCCGGGGACACTGTTTTAATGTATGTATCCCCCGGATGCGCCGGGAGCGCATGGAGCGTTATATCAATTTGAAATTGATGTTTATATAGTAAACACCTGTAAGGATAAAAACAATGCCCGCAACCGTTCGCATTACTTTCTCGGTTTGTTTTATCGCTCTAAAGTAGATCCCCAGTTTTTCAATACTGTAGGCTATGATCACAGCAAAAATCAATACGGGTAATCCTGTTGCTATAGAA
>JAEZDR010000022.1 GCA_023433265.1 Bacteroidota bacterium
GCCTGGCTGGTGGCCAACAATCAGTAAAAAGAATATGATCATTACGGGTGCTGCTGCCGGACTGGCAGCGGCCTTCAATACGCCATTGGGCGGGGTAGTGTTTGCAGTTGAGGAACTTTCAAAAACCCACATACGCTTTTTCAGAACGTCGGTGTTTACGTCGGTTATCATTGCGGGAGTGACTGCGCAAGGTATTCTAGGCTCCTATTTATACCTGGGATATGCAGATGTTTCCAAGGTCAGCTATACCATGCTTGGCCCGGTATTGCTGGTGTCGGCAACCATTGGAATAGCCGGTGCTTTTAGCGGAGCCTTGATGTTGCGGATAATGCGCTGGAAATCTACATTCAGCTTCAAATGGCAGTCATACCTATACCTGGCCGTTGTGGCTATTCTTATTGTTCTGGCAGCTTTATTTATAGATCCCGTTATTCTGGGTTCAGGCAAGGAAACCATGAACAGCTTGCTCTTCCAGGCCGAAAAGCATCCGGCATGGACTGAACCCGTTCTTAGATTCATTGGACCCATACTAAGTTTTACTGTGGGTTCTGCAGGAGGGATATTTGCACCGGCTCTCAGCTCGGGCGCCGCAATTGCTGCCTGGCTGTCGCAATGGTTCAACCTCACCAATGGTGAAACAAACCTTTTGATCCTGACAGGTATGATCGCGTTTCTAACTGGAATTACGCGAACCCCTTTTACAGCAGCTATTCTTGTATTGGAAATGACAGATCGCCATAGTGTCATTTTTTATCTATTGGCAGCAGGTATTATTGCCAACTCAGCCGCTGGTATTGTAAGCCGACATTCATTTTATGAGTATCTCAAAGTGCAATACATGCGGGAAGCAAAGAAAGAAGAAAAGCCGCAACAACCCCCTTTACCGGTCTAAGGATCACTACGCACTTCCTAATGGGTATAAAAAAAGCCGGTAAAATACCAGCTTTATCTTTTTATTTAAATCCGTTTATACGTCTATTCTTGCATACCTGGCGTGGCTTTCAATAAATTCCCTGCGGGGTGCTACATCGTCGCCCATGAGCATGCTGAAAATGCGGTCGGCTTCTGCGGCGCTTTCAATGGTTACCTGCTTTAATGTTCTGCGGGCAGGATCCATTGTGGTTTCCCAAAGCTGGTCGGCGTTCATTTCACCAAGACCTTTGTAGCGCTGAATGCCTACGCTGTCATCTTTACCTCCGCCAAGCTTTTCAACCAATGCTTTGCGCTGTTCTTCATTATATGCGTACTCATGTTCTTTACCCTTCTTTACTAAATAAAGTGGTGGTTGGGCAAGGTAAACATAACCATGTTCTACCAACGCCTTCATATACCTGAAGATAAACGTAAGAATCAGCGTGGCAATGTGCGATCCATCCACATCGGCATCGGTCATGATGATGAGCTTGTGGTAACGAAGCTTAGCAAGGTTAAGTGCTTTAGGATCTTCGGGTGTTCCAATGGTTACACCCATTGCAGTAAAGATGTTCCTGATTTCCTCGTTTTCGTAAATCTTGTGCTCCATAGCCTTTTCTACGTTCAGGATCTTACCTCTTAACGGTAGAATTGCCTGGAAGCTACGCTCACGCCCTTGTTTGGCAGTACCACCTGCGGAGTCACCCTCAACAAGATAGAGTTCGCAACGTTCAGGATCCCTTTCTGAGCAATCGGCAAGCTTACCGGGTAAACCACCGCCGCTTAAAACCGTTTTACGCTGCACAAGCTCACGGGCTTTTTTTGCAGCTACCCGCGCCTGTGCAGCAAGCACCACTTTTTGAATAACGTTCTTTGCCTCGCGCGGATTTTCTTCAAGGTAAGACTCAAGAGCTCTGGCTACCGTTGTTTGCACTATGCCGCTTACTTCGCTATTTCCGAGCTTGGTCTTGGTTTGCCCTTCAAACTGAGGTTCCGGAACTTTTACCGAGATGATGGCACTCAGGCCTTCGCGGAAGTCGTCGCCTTCCACTTCCACCTTTGCTTTCTCAAACAAACCTTCTTTATCCCCATAGGTCTTGAACACCCTGGTTAATGCCTGCCTGAAACCGGTAACGTGTGTACCGCCTTCGATGGTATTAATATTATTAACGTACGAGAAGATGTGCTCCTTAAAGTCGTCGTTATAAGTGAGCGCCACTTCCACTGCCACATTAGTGTGCGCATCATGGCCATCAACGTATAGCGTGTTAGCTATCAGCGGCGTTCTTTTAGCGTTCTTATCGAGCATTTCAACAAACTCAACAATACCGCCTTCGCTATAAAAAGTCTTTGTATAGGTAAAGCCGTTGTCGTCTTTTTCCCTGAGGTCGTTTAGCGTAATGCTGATCTTTCGGTTAAGGTAGGCAAGCTCGCGTAAACGTGTTTCCAGGATTTCGCGGGTGTACACCTGCACCTGGAAGATGCTGTAGTCAGGCCAGAAATGAACGGTTGTGCCCGTTTTATCTGTTTCGCCTATTTCCCTTACGGAGTATTGCGGGATACCGGTGTGGTATTCCTGTTCGAATATTTTGTTTTCCCTGTGAACGGTTACATGTAACACGCTACTAAGCGCGTTAACGCAACTTACTCCTACGCCGTGAAGTCCGCCTGACACTTTATAGGTGTTTTTATCAAACTTACCGCCGGCGTGCAGCACAGTCATTACCACTTCAAGCGCACTCTTTTTTTCCTTAGGGTGCATACCGGTGGGGATACCCCGACCGTCGTCCTGTACGGAGATGGAATTATCCTCATGAATTGTAACGGTAATATTCTTGCAATAGCCTGCAAGGGCTTCATCTATGGAGTTGTCTACAACCTCGTACACAAGGTGGTGCAAGCCTTTAACGCCTACATCGCCTATGTACATGGCAGGGCGCTTACGCACCGCTTCCAAACCTTCTAAAACCTGAATACTATCTGCACCGTAATTTGCCTGGGTTAAGGGGGCGTCCACAAGGGTCTCAGTCATATAAAAAATATCGCTCTTTAAGAAGATTTCCGTAAGCAGCGAAAATACTAAAAAATAAGGGTTTTAGGAAGAAAAAGAGGGCTGGTTTGGGGTAACTGTTTGTTAAAGAAGGGTGGACGAGTTTTATAGATTTAGAGCCGGGTGCCGCGCCAGGATGCAACGGTTAGGCGTTAAGTGGCGGGGGAGTGGAAGTTGCGGCCGAGTGGTAAGGGAAATGATCAGCCCCGTCATATAAAAAAACTCCCTTCTCGGTGTGAGAAGGGAGTGAAATTTTCGTTGTGACGGTATTAACCTGCAATTTCCCATACTTCATTGCCGCGAAGTAATTGGTCGAGGTCGCCTTTGCCTTTCTTTGAAACCGCTTGTTCCACCTGCGCATCAAGCATCTCTTCGTAAACGGGGCGCTCTGTTTCGAAGAACACGCCGAATGGACGAGGAAGGTGGCCTTCAATACGAGGGTCATCGAACATGCGGGTAAGTATTTGTGCTTTGTAGAAGTCCTTATCGTCGTGTACCCATAGGTCGTCAGCAGTGTATTCACTTCCTAACTCAACTACGATAGGTTTAAAGCCATCGAGCTTGATGCCCTTATTGTTCTGCGAACCAAAGATCAATGGTTTACCCTGCTCAAGGAAAAGCACTTCCTCCGGCTTGCTGCTCTTTTCTGTAAAAATTTCAAATGCACCATCGTTAAAGATGTTACAGTTTTGATAGATCTCAAGGAAAGAAGTACCACGGTGCTTATGCGCCCTCTTCAACATTTCCTGCAGGTGTTTAGGATCGCGATCCATGCTTCGCGCTACGAAGCTGCCATCGGCACCCATGGCCAACGCAGAAGGGTTGAATGGGTGGTCTATGCTACCAAAAGGTGAGCTCTTAGTAACCTTACGCTGCTCGGAAGTAGGTGAGTATTGACCTTTGGTTAAACCATAAATCTGGTTGTTGAAAAGCAGGATATTGATATCAAGATTTCTTCTTAAAAGGTGAATGGTATGGTTACCACCAATGCTAAGGCTGTCACCATCGCCGGTTACCACCCAAACGCTAAGCTCAGGTCTTGCAGCTTTTAAGCCACTGGCAATTGCTGTAGCCCTGCCGTGGATGGAGTGCATTCCATAAGTGTTCATGTAATATGGAAAACGGCTGCTACATCCGATACCACTGATGATTGCAACATCTTCGCGCGGAATGCCGAGGTCGGGCATTACCTTTTGAACCTGGGCAAGTATAGAATAGTCGCCGCACCCAGGACACCAACGCACTTCCTGGTCTGTTGCAAAATCTTTGGCGGTAAGCGCCTTTGCGGTAGTTGGCGGAGGCGTCATAGTATCTGTTGTCATAGCTTGGGGTATAGAGTTTATTTTAATAATACTAAAAGAAAAGCTGCTACCCTTGTTGCCAGCTCTTCTTAAAAGTTACCTGTTAAGTCAATTTATTTAACCTGCCTGCTTTTCACCGGCCTGTAATGCTTCCCAATATTCTGCTGCCCTTCGGGTATGCGGAATCACGATAGTTCCGCCTACAATGTTTGCAACTGCAAATATTTCGTACATCTGCTCGGTGGTAACGCCCAACTCGGCACTCTTGCCGAGGTGGTACTTGATGCAGTCATCGCATCTTAAAACCATGCTTGCTACCAGCCCAAGCATTTCCTTCGTCTTTTTATCCAGCGCACCTTCTTCGTAAGTGTTTGTGTCCAGGTTCCAAAGCCTCTTCATTACCAGGTTATTCTTGCTAAGAATTACCTTATTCATCTTCTCCCTGTACTCGTTGAATTCATTGACCAATTCTGACATAGGCTAAATATAAACAAAAATAACGGGTACGGCCGAATGGAGGGCTTTTAGGTACGATGATATTGGTCAGCTTTTACAAGATATTCCAACTTTTTAGATTAGCAGTCTGTTAACAGTAAGCAACACAGGGCTATTGAAATACGGAGTCTATTTTCTTCAATACTTTCTGCAGGTCAATACCTTTACCTATTACAGGTTTAAAAATGTCGCCCCGTTCCTTAAGGCGTTCTACTGCATTGAAGATATTGTGGTCTGTGATCTTTAGCCCCTTTTTAACCTCCTCCCAGTGCAACGGCATAGAAACCGGAGCTCCTGGCCGGGGACGTAGGGAATACGCTGTGGCCACGGTGGCCTGTGGCCGGTTTTGCAGGAAGTCGATATAGATCTTGCCTTTCCTGTCTGCGGTTTTCCGCTCGATAGAAGTAAAGTCAGGAAGTTCTTTGTGTACCAGCTTTGCGAGCACCCGCCCAAACTCTTTGGAATCTTCATAGGTATATTTGGCAGCAAGGGGAATATAGATATGAAGCCCCGTAGAACCTGATGTTTTGCAATACCCCTTTATACCCGCAGCATCAAGTATCTGCCGGGTTATCTGGGCCGTTTCAATTACCTGTTCAAAAGCATTTCCATCCGGGTCAAGATCAATGATACACCAGTCAGGATTGTCGGGTTTTTGGGTGCGGCTACTCCAGGGGTTCATTTCGATACAACCTAATGAAGCGATGTACAACAAACTTGCTTCGTTTGTGCAAACAAGGAACTTTTTTTCCCTGTTATCCGCATGGCTGAAGTAGGGAAAGGTTTCAATCCATGAGGGTGCCTTGCCCTTTACGTCCTTCTGGTAAAAACTCTTGCCCCCCACTCCATTTGGAAACCTGTTTAGGGTTTGTGGTCTATCCTTCATATAAGGGAGCATCAAGGGGGCTACCTGGTAGTAGTAATTCAACATTTGGCGTTTTGTTACATTCACATCTTTCCAATAAACCTTGCTAAGGTTGCCAAATTTGATTTCATGCTTATTGATGACGCGCGTTTGGGTTTCATCCTTTGGATTGAGTAAGGTTTTTCTCCCGCTATCTTCCGTTGGGTTTAATACAGGTTTTTTATTGAGCTCTGCTCTTGCTTTGGAAGCGACTGATGCAGTGGGAACAGCATGTTCCATCTTTACCTCTCGGGGCAGCTTGTCGGTGCGCAAGCCTTTAAAGGAAGCATGCCTTACTGCGCCATCTTTTGTAAGCTCCCGGTAGCTCACCTCCGCTACCAAGTGCGGTTTTAACCATATTGCTGAAGCTTTAGGCGGATTGGGCCTGAAACGGGAAGGTTTGTTATAATCGGGCTGTACAACGAATGGGCAGTGTTTTACCTGAAGTGGTTTAAATAGTTCCATCAATTCCTTTTGCAACTTCGTGCTAAAGCCGGTACCTACTGCTGTAAGAAAATGAAATGCCCCGGCATCGTCGTAAACGCCTACAAGTAATGCGCTAAATAGTTTGCTGCTATTTTCGTTAAGTGTATACCCACCGATCACAAACTCTTGTCGCTTTTCTGTCTTAATCTTCAACCAGTCCTTTGATCGATGGCCTGACTGGTATAAGCTGTCTTCCCGCTTGGCCATGATGCCCTCAAGTCCTAATTTATCTGCCAGTTCAAAAAATTGAGCTCCTCCTGCATCAAATGTTTCGCTGAGTTTGATCGTTGGGTTGTTCTGCGGAATGACCGAAGCAAGCAGCTTCCTTCGCTTATGCAGGGGGACGGCGGAGATATCTTTTCCATCGAGCCACAAGAGATCGAATGCATAGAACACAAGAGGGCCATCGGCTTCACTGCGCCATGCCTGTAGCCCGGAGAAATCTGCTGCTCCCCGCGAATCGGCTACTATAATCTCGCCATCCACAACTGCATTTACGTTCCAGGCTTCAAAAGCCGCTGTTACCGGATAAAACTTTTCATTGAAGGATTTATTGTTCCTTGATTTCAATGCTACGGTACCGTTGTTTATATAGGCTATTGTGCGGTAGCCATCCCACTTTACCTCATAGAGCCAACCTTTTTCATCAAAAGGTTTGTCTATCAGCGTGGCTAACATGGGAAGGTAAACAGGCGGCTCAGCTTTCTTCATCAACGATAACTACCTCAACATATATGCCTTACTGTTATCAAGCTCGCCATGCATGCATACCCTGTAGCACGCAAAGAAGTTGCAATGCCCTGTTAAGGATAGCAGCAATAACAAGCGGTTAATGGGCTGCCTGATGTCGTTTAAAGCTTTGACCATAAGGCCGATTACATTCTTAGTTGAGCAATTTGCATTTGCACAACAGGCTGTTAAAGAAACGGCTTATAACCGCTGCGGGCTGCTGATTGGCCGGGCAGGGTATCATTTTTGGCTTTTTAGACAGTAGAAAAATATGAAGTATGAAGAAGATGTTTATAGCAGTATGGGTGGTATTGTTGCTGATGGTGTTAGTTGCAGCCGCCTGCACGAAAGAAGGAATTGCAGGTACACACGAAATGCCGGAACCAAAGCATTTCCAGGTAACCAGCCTGGACGGTAAACAAATAGGGTCAATTATAATGGAAGCCATGCCTGACGGTGCAGCGCGGATTAATGTAACGATGCAACCTTCCTCAATAGAAGGACTGCCGGCAGTAGAGCCACTATTAACCAGGTCGGGTAATAGTTCTACCCAGGAAGTATTTGCCGAACTTGAGCAGATAACTCCCACAGATCCCGTGAGCGAGAACAGGCCGGTGGTAGCCAATAATGGAATTGTACTTAGTTATGATGCGCTTGAAAAAACCCGTGTGCTTACCTTAAGATTAGAGGTGGCAGGAACAGACCAGGCCATCAGCGAGGTGAGGTTGCAACAATAACAAGGTATGCATTGAACATATTACACAACCACTCCACAGAAAAAAGCCGCTCACTGTTTAGTGAAGCGGCTTTGATTTTTATAAATCATCGTATTCGTAGAGAGGATCGAGGTGGCATTCCGGTGCCATAGATACAATGGGCTTTATAATACCATTTGAAAGGCCGTATACCCAACCATGAATGTGAGGACGCTTATGGTGCTTCCAGGCCTGCTGTACTACGGTTGTTTTCGCAAGATTCATCACCTGTTCCTGCACGTTTAATTCAACCAACCTGTCGAACCTGGCATCTTCTGTTGCCAGTTGAGCAAGCTCGCCCCGGTGGAATTTATAAATGTCTTTAATGTTCCTTATCCACATATTGATAACGCCGTAACTGTGGCGGTTCATTGCAGCTTTTACACCACCGCAGCCATAGTGACCACAAACGATAATATGTTCCACGCCCAGGTGCACAACAGCATATTCCAAAACGCTGAGCAAGTTGCTGTCTGTGTGTACAACAAGGTTTGCAATGTTGCGATGAACGAATATTTCTCCAGGCATCGTCCCGGTAATTTCGTTTGCAGGAACACGGCTATCGCTACAGCCGATCCACAAATAAGGAGGCGTTTGCACGCTTTTAAGACGCTCAAAAAAGTCCTTGTCTTTCTTTACTTTTTCTGCTGCCCAGTTTTTATTGTTCTGCAGCAAGGTGTCTATTGAATGTTTTACCATGTTATATCGTGCTTTTAGATTTGGATATTTTTAAATAGTTGTCTACAAATTCTTCATAAGATGCAAAATCTTCGTCTTCCGATTTTTCTGTGTTCTCAATGCCAGTATCCGGTTGAAAGCCGGTGAGTGTAAGGCTTATTCCCATTTCTTCAGCTTTCACATCTTTAAACTCACGAATGGTTTCCAAAACATCGTGATCAATATAGATTGAATCGCTTGCATCAATTACGACACTACTGTTTTCCGGCAAATGGTCTAGTGTTCGTTTGATGCTTGCTTTGTTTAAGAAGGATACTTCCTGGGCCAACTCGAGCTTTATAATAGAACCCTCTTTATATTCTTTTTTATTGAAAAAATAGGGTGTGCGGGAGTTCTGCCTCAGAATGTAAAAGATACTTATCAACAACCCGAGCACTACACCTTTCAGTAGGTCAGTTGCTACTACAGCAATTACAGTGGCTGCAAAAGGAATAAACTGGGTTTTGCCCGCAGCCCACATGTGTTTGAAAACTGCAGGGCGGCAAAGGCGGTATGCTGTCATGATCAGGATGGCAGCGAGCGCCGCTTTAGGTATTTTGTTGAGCAATATCGGAATCAGCGCTGCACATACCAGCAACAATACCCCGTGAAAGATGGTTGACGTTTTTGTTCGTGCACCTGCATTGATGTTAGCTGATGACCGTACAATTACAGACGTCATAGGCAGGCCTCCAAGTAGTCCACTGAAGATATTTCCTATGCCTTGTGCTTTCAATTCGCGGTTCGTATTAGTGTAGCGTTTCAGAGGATCCATTTTATCAGTGGCTTCAATACACAGGAGTGTCTCGATGGAAGCAACAATGGCTATGACCACACCAGCCTGCCACACCAATGGATTCGCAAAAGCGCTGAAATCTGGTAGCATAAACTGGTTGACAAAATCATTTGCATTGCGTGCCACTGGCAGGTTTACGAGGTGCGACTGGTTTAATGCAATAGCAGAACCTCCGTTTTTTAGCAACTCGTTGATAAGCGTACCAACAACCACCACAATCAAGCCTGCAGGCAGCAGTTTGATGCTGGAAAGCTTTTTACTTTTTTGCCATAGCAACATTAACGAGATGCCCACTATTGATATGATGATTGCCGCAGGCTCTACATGATTCACTGCTTCAAATAAGCTGTTGAACACAAAACCGTCATCAGCATCCTCCATATTTGCATTTCCTCTTGGTGTATAACCAAAAGCTTCGGGTAATTGCTTAATGATGATTACAACGCCAATAGCTGCCAACATGCCTTCAATAACATTCGTCGGAAAATAGTCGGCGATAGTTCCTGCTTTAACAAAGCCAAGCAGCAATTGCACAAGGCCAGCTACCATTACGGCGCAAAGAAATATCTGGAAAGCACCCAATGTAAAGATGGCATCTGCAACTATGGCAGTAAGGCCTGCAGCGGGTCCACTTACACTAAGATTTGAATTGCTGAAAAAGCCAATAATGATTCCGCCAACCATACCCGCCACGATGCCCGAATACAGCGGAGCACCGGAAGCCTGGGCTATACCCAAACAAAGCGGAACGGCAATAAGAAATACAGTAAGACCGGCGGATAAGTCGCCCTTGAGATTCCATAACAATCCCTCATGTTTACCCATAAGAACACGTATTTTAACGCCTGTGTGAATGCGAATAACAGGAACAACACACTGGCAGGTGAGACTAAAAAAATCTGGAAAAAAAACGTAACTAAGCTAAACGATTGGGAGGGGGTGTGGGAATTTCACCTTCGTGCGGTGCGGGAAGTTTACTAACGTAGGCTATGTAAGCAGAGCCCACTGCAGTCAAAAAGGTGCTGTTGTTTTCTACATCATGGATCACTTCTTCCTGGAACTGGAATACTTTTCCGTTTGTTTTTCCTGTCTCAGCTCCGTGGTTAATTTCTTCAGTGATTTGATTTGTAGAAAGTAGCTTTCCAACTTCACGGATAGGCAGCATGGGAATGCTAAGCACCAAAATAAACAATAATGCTATTATGCCTCTCAGTTTCATGCGTGGCAAAAATAAAGGAGTTGGGCAAAACAACTCCATTTGATAAAAATTTAACGAATAGGTAATGTGAACTTCTCTAACTGTTTACGATTACACATAGCGGGGAGCGTAAAACGCCACCTTAAATATTCAACCCACCGCAAACACTAATTACCTGCCCTGTTACATAACGACCCATATCGGAACCCAGGTAAAGAACTGCGTTTGCAATGTCTTCGCCCTGACCAAACTTACCGAGCGGTATCTTCTTCATAAACTCGTCTGCTGCGTTTCCATCTTTTAGGTAATGGGTCATATCGGTTTCTATGAAGCCGGGGGCAATGGCGTTGCAACGGATGTTCCTGCTGCCTAATTCATGCGCAACCGATTTTGTAAAACCTATAATGCCTGCCTTTGAAGCAGCGTAGCTTGCCTGGCCTGCATTGCCACGTATACCGATAATAGAACTCATATTAATAATGCTGCCGCTCCGTGCTTTCATCATAGGTCGTATAACCTGCTTTGTCATGTTGTAAACGCTTTTCAGGTTCGTTTCCATCACATCATCCCATTGCTCTTCCGTCATACGCATGAGCAGGTTGTCTTTACTGATGCCTGCATTATTAACCAATACATCAATAGCTCCAAAATCTTTCATCACTTCGTTTACGAAACTTTCGCAATCCGCAAATACCCCGGCGTTGCTTTTGTAACCTTTAACCACTACACCGTTCCTATTCCATTTTTCCTCTGAAGCGCGGGCCTTTTCTGCACTACTGTCGCTTACGTAGGTAAAAGCAACACGAGCGCCTGCCTCAGCAAGTTTAGCAACAATAGCTTCGCCAATTCCGCGACTGCCGCCCGTAACGATCGCAACTTTATTTTCCAATAATTTCATAGTGTGTATTGATGTATGTTCGCAAAAGTATTGTTTACCAAGTGAAATGGGAAACCGGGAAACCTGAAAACTTGAAAGAGACAACGATTTTTAAAGTAAAAAAGCCGCTTTGGAAAAGGATATTAAGATGGTTTGTTATCCTCCTGCTTGCATCGTTGGTTTATTCTGTTCTATGCCTTTGGCTTATGCCACCTATAACCTTCACACAGGTAAGCAATTCATTCGCCTATGGGCTTAAACGCGATTATGTAAGCTGGAACCAGATATCTCCTAATGTAAAACTTGCTGCTATGGCAAGCGAAGACCAGTTGTTTGTAGATCATAATGGTTTTGATTGGAAGAGCCTTGAAAAAAGCCTTGAAGGCAAACACGGTAAAAAGCAAAAGACAAGGGGCACTGCGGCGAGTACAATAAGCCAACAGACCGCCAAGAATGTTTTCCTTTGGCAGGGAGGAGGCGTTTTTAAATACCTGAGAAAAGCGCCGGAATTCTTCTATACTGCTGTGATAGAATTGTTATGGAGCAAACAGCGAATAATGGAGGTTTACCTGAACGTAATAGAAATGGGGCCCGGCATATTTGGAATTGAAGCAGCTTCACGGCATTATTTTAAAAAGCCAGCTAAAAGCCTGAGCAGGCAGGAAGCTGCTATGATAATTGGCTGCCTTCCCAATCCTAAGAAGTATAAGGTGAAGCCACCCTCCCGCTTTGTGCAATGGAAGAGCAACTGGATAATGCGGCAGATGAACGTAATAGAAGGTGATCCCGATGTGAGATCATTTATCAAATCAAAGTAAAAGGCCGAAGCGCCCTCGCTATCTTTGTGGGCAAATCATTTTTTGTGAAGATTCACTCTAAACTTCCCTACGTAGGTACTACCATCTTTACTACCATGAGCCAACTGGCGGCAAAACACAACGCTGTAAACCTGGGGCAAGGCTTTCCGGACTTTCCCATGTCGAACGAACTTGTAGAAAAAGTAAATAAGGCCATGCGTGATGGCTACAACCAATATACTCACATGAATGGGTACCCCATGTTGCGCCAGCGAATTGCTGAAAAAGTTGCAAAGGTGTACAATACCTCAATAGATGCTGATGATCAAATTACTGTTACACCGGGGGGAACTTATGCTATTTATACCGCTTTTACTACAATACTCCAGCCTGGTGACGAAGTGATTGTGTTTGAGCCTGCCTACGATAGTTATATACCCAACATCGAAATCAATGGTGGCATACCGGTTCTGATACCCTTGCAATTTCCTCACTACAATATTCCATGGGATGATGTAAGGGCAAAAGTGAATAATAAAACAAAGGCAATTATTATAAATACACCGCATAACCCTACGGGCGCGGTGCTAAGCTCCGATGATATTACTCAATTACGTAGTATAACCCAGGGAACAAACATCATCATCATCAGTGATGAGGTTTATGAACACCTGATTTATGACGGAAAGAAACATGAAAGTATCTTGTACCATCAAGACCTCCTCGAACGCAGTTATGTATGCTTCTCATTTGGCAAAACCTATCATTGCACCGGGTGGAAATTGGGCTACTGTATAGGAGGCGTTTCCATCATGAAAGAGTTTAGAAAAGTACACCAGTTCAACGCATTTAGCTGCAATACGGCTGTGCAGGTAGCTTTTGCTGATCAGCTTTTAAATGAAGATGAATACAGGAAACTGGGAACTGAAATGCAAAAGAAGCGCGACTACTTTCAGCAGTTAATGAAGCAAACTCCATTTACCGCCATTCCCAGCTATGGCAGTTACTTTCAATGTTATTCGTACAAAGGATTTAGCAATAAAGGTGATTTTGAATTTGCCAGTTGGCTAACAGAAACATACAAAGTTGCTACCATACCCCTTTCCTCCTTTTATAAAGATGGTACAGATAACAAGATCATCCGCTTTTGCTTTGCGAAGAAGGAAGAAACCTTACAGGAAGCGGTTTCAAGAATGAAAATGATGGATTACTGTTAATACAGCACCATGGATTTGAAGCAGGAATGGATTAATTACATACTCTCATTACAGGACCGGATTTGCTTAGCACTTGAGGACGCCGATGGCAAAGCAGGCTTCCTTGAAGATAAATGGCAACGCGCTGAGGGCGGTGGAGGAAGAACCCGGGTTATTGCCAACGGAAATGTATTTGAAAAAGGCGGTGTCAACACGTCGGTTGTGTTTGGTAAGGTAACGCCCCTAATGCAAGCGCAGTTAAAGATAAACGCAGCGGAATGGTTTGCTTGCGGTTTATCGCTTGTGCTTCATCCCATCAATCCTTTCGTTCCTACGGTACACTGCAACTACAGGATGTTCGAGTTGTATGATGAAGCGGGCAACTTAACAGAGAGATGGTTTGGCGGTGGCGCCGACCTTACACCGTATTATCTATTTGAGGACGATGCCATTCACTTCCATGACAGCCATAAGAAAGTTTGCGATGCTTTTTCTCCTTCCTTATACGTTGAACTAAAATCCAATTGCGATAACTATTTTGTAAATGTGCATCGCAATAATGAACGAAGAGGTATAGGGGGTATTTTCTATGACCACAAGCGGGACCTGCCGGCAGGTTCGTTGTCTGCCGTTGCTAAGGATGGTGGAGAAATGTTCTGGTTCAACTTTGGCAAAGCCTGTGGCGATGCGTTTACAACCTCATATCTTCCTATCGTAAAAAAGCGCAGATCGCAGGCATATACACCCAATCAAAAATATTGGCAGGAAATAAGAAGAGGCAGGTACACTGAGTTTAACCTTGTACACGACCGCGGCACAATCTTCGGCTTGAAGACCAATGGGAGAACCGAAAGCATTCTAATGAGCTTGCCGCCTACCGTAAGGTTTGTGTACGACCATCATCCTGCAAAAGGTAGCGAAGAAGATAAACTGTTACAGGTTTGCCTTCACCCAAGGACATGGGTATAAGATATACAGATTTGCTTTAACATTGAACTACGTATTGGACAGGTTAACTTTGCGCCTTCATAATTGAAGGATATGATTTTACATCGCAGGAACCGGATATTGAGAGCCACACCCGCCATCAGGAACCTTGTAGCTGAAACCAATTTAACGCCCAACGACTTTATTGTTCCGCTTTTTATAGACGAAGGCAACGATGTAAGAACAGAAATAACATCCATGCCGGGCTATTACCGCATGTCGCTTGATCTTACCGTCAAGGAAGTGAAAGAGCTGTGGAACATGGGCTTGAAGAGCGTGTTGCTATTTATCAAATGCAAGGATGAGCTAAAGGACAATACCGGCAAAGAAGCATGGAACAGTGATGGTCTCATGCAACGAAGTATTAAAGCAATTAAAGATGCCGTACCGGAAATGTACGTGATGACGGATGTAGCATTAGACCCCTATTCTTTTTATGGACATGATGGCATTGTTGAGAATGGGGAAATTGTAAATGATGCCACCGTCGAAGCATTGGTACAAATGAGTATAAGCCACGCTTTTGCAGGCGCCGATATGGTAGCCCCAAGCGATATGATGGATGGCCGCATTGGTGCTATACGCGAAGGTTTGGAACAGCATGGTTTTTCTAAAACCGGCATCATGGCCTATTCCGCTAAATATGCATCCTGTTTTTATGGACCATTCAGAGATGCATTGGATTCTGCTCCCGGATTCGGCGATAAGAAAACCTACCAAATGGATTATCATAACAGGTCCGAAGCCATAAGAGAAGTAATTATGGACATTGAAGAAGGCGCAGATATTGTAATGGTTAAGCCTGCATTGTCGTACCTCGATATCATACGGGAGGTGAAGAATACAAGTGATGTGCCCGTGAGCGCCTATAATATCAGCGGCGAATATGCTATGATTAAAGCTGCAGCTAAAATGGGCTGGATAGATGAAAACAGGGCAATAATGGAAGTGTTGACATCAATAAAACGGGCCGGAGCAGATTTGATTGCCAGTTATTTTGCAAAAGACGTAACCCGTCTTCTATCGTAATATCAGTACCTCATTTTGCCTGGCTTTTGCAGTGTAGTTGGCTCACCCGGCCGTAAAACCTTTTACGAAAATTTCAACGTTAAACATTGAATTACTGTTGTTTTCTTTCTGCACAAGAATGGTGGATAATCGGCTTGTTTTGGGGATAAAGGCGAGTCAGGTGTGAATATACTCTTCTTTTTTTGTGTATTAGTCGCCTAACCCGTGCATAACAGGGCATTTTGCGTGAAAAGGCTGTGGAATCAAAAAAAAATAGCAATGTGTAGGTAAGTCAATTTGCAGCCTCCTATATTCGTCCTCCCGCTGTAAAAACGAAGCAAAATTGAGAACGAATACGGTGGGACACTAACCCCGACGGACCATGGATCTCTCTAGTATAAATAAGACCAAAAAAGGACGCAAACCCGCCATTGACCTTACCACTATGATGTATGGAAAGATACCGCCACAGGCAAAAGAGCTTGAAGAAGCGGTATTGGGCGCCATCATGCTGGAGAAAGGTGCATTTGATGTCGTAATCGAGATACTTAAATCAGAGTGCTTTTATGTAGATGCCCACCAACGTATTTTCAGGGCGTTTGAGTCGCTGGCTGCAAAGAGCCTTCCGATTGATATTCTTACAGTTGTAGAAGAACTAAGAACCCGCGAGGAACTTGACCTTGTGGGCGGACCATACTATATAACAAAGCTTACCAATTCGGTCGTTTCCACTGCCAACATAGAAGCGCACGCGCGCATTGTACTTCAGAAATTCATTCAGCGAGAGCTGATCAGGGTGTCGGGCGAGATTATCGGTGATGCTTATGAAGATAGTACGGACGTGTTCGATTTGCTTGATGTGAGCGAAGAAAAGATGTTCAACATCACCAACAACTATCTCAAGAAAAACTATGACGAGATCAGTAATGTGCTTGCGGCTACCATCACAAGGATTGATGAGCTGCGGAACAAAACTGACGAGATATCAGGGGTGCCGAGTGGCTTTCCTACCATGGATAAAGTTACCTACGGATGGCAGCCTACGGACCTCATTATCCTGGCAGCGCGACCTGCTGTGGGTAAAACCGCATTCGCCCTTAACCTGGCAAGAAACGCGGCCCTAAATCCAACCAAGCCTACACCGGTAGCTTTCTTTTCATTGGAAATGAGCGCCGCGCAGCTAGTATCCCGTATCCTTTCGGCAGAAAGTGAGATTCCATTGGAAAAGATATCACGGGGTAAGCTGGAAGATCATGAATATCAACAACTTCATACAAAAGGTATTAAGAAGCTGGAAGCTGCTCCCATCTTTATTGATGATACGGCGGCCCTTAACATATTTGAATTCAGGGCCAAAGCAAGGCGACTGGTGAGTAAAAACAAAGTTGGTCTCATTATTATCGACTACCTGCAGTTGATGAGCGGAACCACCGATAACCGGAATGGTAACAGGGAACAGGAAATTAGTAATATCTCGCGTAACCTGAAAGGCCTGGCAAAAGAATTGAGCGTGCCCATCATTGCGCTCAGCCAGTTAAGCCGTGCCGTCGAAACCCGCAAGGAAAGCAAGATGCCACAGCTTAGTGACCTCAGGGAATCCGGTGCGATTGAGCAGGATGCCGACATGGTAATGTTCATCTACCGCCCTGAATACTATGATGTTAACTCGAACGAGATGGGTGAAAGTACCAAAGGTGAAACCCACGTCAAGATTGCTAAACACCGTAACGGATCACTTGAAACCATTAAACTCAGGGCCCTATTGCACATCCAGAAGTTTATAGACGAAGAGGCAAGTGGTTTTGGCGGTGGAGGCTTCAATCCTCCGGGCGGCAACTTTAAGCCCGTTGGACCAGCCCCTTACTCTCCATCAGGTGGCGCGGGCGCCGAAGGTGGCGACGCAGGCAGGTTCTTTATTCAGAAAGGCAGCCGCATGAACACCGGCTCATTTGATGAAGGATTTGACGAAGCCCCTTTTTAGGTGTATTAACATCATAGAGCCGCTTTTTAACCGGTTGCCCACAGCTTTATTCACCTGAAGGGCAGAGTTATAAACATGCCTGGCCCTATTATCAACAGCCAAACTCCTTTTACTTTGCAACATGCAATTGCCCATGTTTTACCAGGATGCTATCGATGCATCGCAACACTCCTTTGCTTTAAGCGAAGAAACTTCCCGCCATTGCATACAAGTGCTGCGGATGAAGGAAGCCGAGCAGCTATGGCTCACTAACGGCGAAGGGCTTAAAGTTAAAGTCGCCATCAAAAACGCCCACAAAAAGGAGTCTGTGGTTGAAATTCTGGAAAAAGAGTTTGTCCCCCACCTCGGCAGCAAACTATGCATTGGCATCTCCCCTTTAAAAAACACTTCCCGTTTTGAGTGGTTTCTTGAAAAAGCTGCCGAGTTAGGTATTACAGAGATCATCCCACTGGTGTGCAAACGCACGGAGAAAGAAAAGTTCAGGATCGATCGCCTTAATGCAATTCTTATTTCCGCTATGCTGCAAAGCCAGCAAAGCTGGCGTTGTAAGCTACAACAACCCACCTCTTTCGAAGATTTCGTTAGGGGCAATACCGCAAACAAAAAGCTGATTGCCCATTGTTATCAAACTGAAAAGCACAGCCTGCAAAGCCAACTCCCCACCAACAATGTAGCATTGGTGATCGGGCCTGAGGGCGACTTCACAAATGAAGAAGTCGATGCAGCAGTCAACAAAGGCTTTATTCCCGTATCCCTGGGCAATACAAGGCTAAGAACCGAAACTGCTGGTATTGCGGGTGCGGTATTATTGACGCAGATAAAATAGCTTGTTAGGAATCGAGTGCATCATCCTCTGCCTTGGTATAAGCCATGATGAAGATAGCTCCAAGGTTTTTATGCGGAGGAATATAGTCTTCAAATTCATTGTTCTTTTTCAACTGTTTTGCAAGGTTGGTCCATAACTGGGGCCAGCTCAAATCTTTTCCTTTTCTAAGGTCATCCGTCATTAGGTTAATCAACGGTAAATTGATTGCTCCTGTACCCACCTGCTTGGTAGCAATAATGTGAGCGTTAGGGCAAATGCTTAATACATCCTGCAGGTTGTGATAACTACCGCAACTACCCAGGAAAACAACCTTTGCACTCGCAGGCATCTGGTTGATGGTGTAATTAGTAAAATAACTATGCCCCCTATGGATTACAATAGTTGGTTGCAGGTTCTTTTCCTCCAAAAACGCTATTAAATTCTTTTGCGCTTTTTCATCAAGATCTTCTTCATGTTCAAGTGGCCTGTTTGAATAGATAGAAACAGGAACAGCCCCTTTAGGCGAATTCATAACCACCCACTCTGGCGTTGAAGTCATCTTCCACCCAATAGAAGTAAACTGTTTCACAAACTCCTTGAAAACTTTTTTCCCGTCGTCATCACCGTAAAAGAACTGCTGGATAACAATACGGCCAGAAGTATCACGAAGCATTTTGTTGGGCATGTAATAGATAGGCGGAATACCTAGTTTCTCAAATGCCTCGGCTGCAGTTTCTGATTCTTTCGAAAGGAAAATAGTATTCAGAATAGAATAAATTCGCCTTGCTTTTTCAGAGCGCGCCTCCTTTATGTTCTCGGCCACCTGCTGTAATATCAAAGCCTGCAGGTTCTTATCGGATATGCTTCCGTAACTGTCGGCAACGTCCACAGCATCTTCAAGGTTACTCTTCTTGTCAAGGTCGTTTACAAAAGCGCGCATTAATGTAACCGCATAGTCTTTATCCATCCTGCCCAGGAAATCGTCAAGCGTATTATAGGCTGCTGCTACTTTGATAAACTTCTTGAAGTAATCAAACTTTACGTTTATAAGTAAAGAGTCCGCTCTCGGCACTTTCATCTTTTGAAAAATACGCGGGTATACGCCTCTTGTATAAGAAGAAGTATAAATCTCGGTTTCGCCCATCACAGCCAGGTAATACAGTTCTTCGGCAGTAAGGCTTTCGAGCTTCTTAAAACGCACCGGATCTTTCTCATCATGAAGCGCATTTATCTCGTTGATGAATACCTCCACAGCCTTCTGTTGCAGTTTACGGGTAAGTGAGCGCATGATGATGGGAGTGTCGCCCTGTCTTAGCCTGTCTGCATAATCTATCTGTGTTTTTACTAATAGCTTGTAATAACTAACATCGTTTGCTGATGCCTTTTCTATTTCCTCTATTGTTTGTTTGCCCTTGTACAGGTTATCGAGAAAGGGGAAATATTGCCGTCCGCTATTCATCCTGGCAAGCTTAGCTATAAGCTTCACAAGGGGATCATCAATAGTCTGTATTTTCTTACCTAGTGCATTATTTGCCGATGCAAAGTTGTAAAGTTCTTCCTGGTCGCGGTAGGCCACGGTTTTAATAAGGCTGTCTGCATAATAATTATACGGGTTGCGCATAAGTATCTCAAGTATGCGTTGCGGGTTACGCTGGCAATGCTTGAGAACAATTACATCGCGTGCAGCTTTAATTCCTTTGTTTTTCTGGAAAGCAAAGTTGTCAATCAGCAATTGGGCTAGTTCCATTTCGCTCTTCTCAACAGCGGGTAAGATGCTTTCCCCCTTCCTGTCTAATTCAATTGCTTCAAAGAAATTTTGCATTAGATCCAGCAATTGCACGGCCTCAATACGGCGTGATCTGTAGTTAGTGAGATACCCATTCAAAACTTCCTTAATACCTCTTAAATAGGTAATCTTCTGGTTCTCGTTTAGCGAGGCATCGTTGTCTATTTCTTTCTGAAGGTCATCCACCTGCTTTGTTACCAACCTTGAAAGCTGCAGGTTTACTTCTGGTATTGAGGTAGCTACGTACAGTTTATCATCCTTGCCATCGAGCATTAATATTTTGCGCTGAGCAGCATCTACACTTTCGTGAAAGGTTTTCCGCACCGAAGGCTGGGCTTCTGCATAGGATGTGAAGAAAATGAAACTGATGGTGAATAAGATAAATCGCATCATAAACTGTCTCTGCAAATCAAAAATATGACCAAAGTACTGCTTATATCCCTTAACAATAATATAATGTAGCTTCTAAAAAGGGGTTTGATGTCACTGGACTACATTTGCCATACAACGTTTAGGCTTATGAATAGCAGGATTTTGATAGCAGACGACGAGCCGGACATTCTTGAGATTATCCAGTATAACCTTCAAAACGAGGGATATACGGTGTTTAAAGCCAAAGATGGCAATGAAGCATTGGATGTAGCGAGAAAAGAAAAGCCTGACCTGATTATCCTTGACGTGATGATGCCGCGCAAAACAGGCATAGAGGTTTGCAAAATTTTAAGAACCGACAGCTCCTTTCGCGATACATTAATCATCTTCCTTACAGCCCTTAACGACGAAACGGCTGAAATAAAGGGGTTGGAAAGCGGTGCCGACGATTACCTTACCAAGCCCATCAGCCCTAAAATACTGCTGAGCAAGGTAAATGCATTGTTCAGGCGAATTAATAACGCTACAAACCGCCAAAGCATAACGGTGGAGAACATGCAGATTGATCCCGAACGATTCGTGGTATCAATAGACACGAAAGAAATGGTGCTGCCCCGCAAGGAATTCGAGTTACTTTACCTCCTCGCGTCCCGCCCAGGCAAAGTTTTTCTAAGACATGAAATATTAAGCAGGGTATGGGGTAACGATGTGATTGTGGGCGACCGTACAATTGACGTGCACATTCGCAAGGTTCGCCAAAAGCTTGACTTAGATTGCATTACTACCGTTAAAGGGGTTGGTTACAAGTTTCAACTCTAGTTGAGCACTTTTTAAAAACATGTTTACCGAAAAAAACCTTTCTCCCAATAGCCTCTCCGTAATTGCAGCGCTTGTAATTGCCCTACCACTGGCTATTTACCTCGTAGCGGCACGCCCGTGGATCGAAGCGCTGTTAGTTTTCCTTTTTGTTTTTGCCGGTAGTTATTATGTGATCCGTTACATCCTGCACTCCTTCGTTTATCGCAAAATCAAGCTCATTTATAAACTTATTTACCAAACCAAGGCCAGCAAAAGGGAAGAAAATTTTTACAAGTATATCTTACCGCAAAAAAGCCTTGACGAAGTAAGCCAGGATGTTCAGCAATGGGCTGAACAAAAGCGGGAAGAAATAGAGGTTCTCCGCAATAGCGAAGCGTTTAGAAGAGAATTTCTGCAAAACCTTACCCATGAGTTCAAGACCCCCATCTTCGCAGTGCAGGGATATGTAGATACTTTGCTATCGGGTGCAGTTGATAATCCTGATGTAAACAGGCGGTTTCTACAAAACGCATCCAGGAATATCACCCGAATGATTAACCTGCTTGACGACCTCGACCAGATTTCCAGCCTTGAAACCAATACATATCGCCTGCAGAAAAGCCAGTTTGTAATACAGGACCTGGTTCGCGAGGTATTTGATGCGCTTTCCATCAAAACAGCTGAAAGAAACATTAAAACCAGCATCAAAAAGGGCTGCGAACATCCTGTTGCAGTCTACGCTGACAAGGAGAAAATAAGGGAGGTACTCATCAACCTTGTAGATAACGCTATCAAGTACGGGAAAGAAGACGGGAACATCGTTGCCAGCGTATATACAACCGATGATACTACTGCTTTAATTGAAATAGGCGACGACGGCATGGGTATAGCTGAAGAACACCTCCTGAGGGTGTTCGAGCGTTTTTACCGCACAGACCGTGGCAGAAGCAGGGACGTAGGAGGTACAGGACTTGGCCTCGCCATTTGCAAGCACGTGGTGGAGGCACACGATCAAACCATACATGTACGTAGCAAAATTGATGTAGGTACCACAGTCGGATTTACCCTCACACGTGCAAAGGCAAAAGCCTAAACCAGCTCTTTCACCACGTTCCAGATAGTCTTCCATTTACCTAATGTGTAATAATGCAGGCAGGGCACACCCATTGCTTTCAGTTCCTTGGATTGCTGTACCAGCCACTCCACTCCCACCTGTTCTGTTTCCTGGTCTGTCTTACATTTTAGAATCTCGTTGGAAAGGTCAGACGGAATGTCTACATGGAATATTCTTGGCAGGGTTGCCAGTTGCTTCCTCGAAGTAATAGGTTTCAGGCCCGGTATAATAGGTACATCAATACCAATGTTCCTGCAACGTTTTACAAAATCGGCAAATTTGCTATTATCAAAAAACATCTGCGTCATGATGAACGAAGCGCCGGCATCCACTTTATCCTTCAATCGCTGTAGGTCTATGTCAAGGTTCGGAGCTTCAAAGTGTTTCTCAGGGTAGCCGGCTACACCAATGCAGAACTTAGTTTTAACGCCATTAAGGATATCCTCGTCAAGGTACAGGCCATTATTCAGATCCACTACCTGCTTTAGCAAGTCGCTCGCATAGGAATGTCCTCCCGGCTCGGGTTCAAAAAACGCTTCATTCTTTGGAGCGTCGCCACGCAACACCAGTACGTTGTCGATACCTAAAAAGTCAAGGTCAATCAGTGCATCTTCTGTCTCCCTTTTAGTAAAGCCTCCACAAATGATGTGCGGGATAGCATCTACCTTGTAATGGTTCATGATGGCTGCGCATATTCCCACAGTTCCGGGGCGCTTCCTAATCTCTACCTTTTCGAAACTGCCATCTGCTTTCCTTTTAAACATGCCCTCGCTGCGATGGTAGGTTACGTTTATCCAGCTAGGCTTGAACTCCATCAGCGGATCAAGGTGTTCGTAAATTGAGTTGATACTCTTGCCTTTAAGAGGAGGGAGAATTTCAAACGAAATCAGGGTATCCTTAGCCTGTGCAATGTGATCGGTTACTTTCATTTTATAGCGTATGCCGTGCAAACATAACGAACGGAAGCAACCGAATGAGGGCAAACTTGTAGCAAATGCCCGGGCTAGCCCTAATTATACCGGAAAATGGGTATGCCTACTTGCCATAGCAGGCCTTTATTTCGTTTTATAAAATTATCTACATGAGAAAACTACTTTTTCTTGCACTTGCCATTGTGTCGTTCAATGCGGTGTTTGCTCAAACCGCTTTCGTACCCCAGGCACCTTTTATTCCGTTGGCCGATAGTGTTGGTAAATGGAGCGAATACCAGTATCGGACCATTCAAGGGCCCGGTTCGCCAGAGATACAACTCAGGACTAAAGTGGTAAAGCATTTCGGTTTCACGGCTATCATCATGGTCGAAATCACCAACAAAAGCAAAACCCAGCTTAGCCATACCATGGGTTTAAAGCCTACTAACAACGACGCAAACGACAACACCATACATATCAACAATAGCAATACGTGCAAGCTAAAGCCCAATTACTATGCAGAGTACAAGATGGAAATGAGATTATGCAGGCCTAAGGGTAAGAAAGACGATATGGAAATAGTGAGGAACTGCCAACCGAGGTTGCTGTTCCCTTCTCAAACTATCTTATACAACGGGCGCTAACTGAGATCACATTCTTTTAGCAGGTCCTTTATGTTCAATGGCCGGGTATACATATCAAGCGATCCGTCCGGTTTAGCCGGCCATTGTTCTCTTGGCTTGTCCCAATACAGCTCCACGCCATTACCATCCGGATCGTCCAGGTAAAGGGCTTCGGATACGCCATGGTCGCTTGCACCGGTCAATGGATATTCAGCCTTCAACAACCGCTGGAGGATAGCCGCCAGGTCCTTTCTTGAAGGATAGAGGATAGCCGTGTGAAATAAACCGACACCTTTTTCATCGGCGGCAGGCGCATTCTTACTATACCAGGTGTTAAGACCAATATGATGGTGATACCCTCCTGCCGACAAAAACACAGCATCGCTGCCGTAATGCGTGGTCACCTCAAAGCCAAGCAAATCCCTGTAAAAAGCAAGCGACCTTTCCAGGTCGGCAACCTTAAGGTGTACATGGCCAATACGCGTTTGCGGTGGAATAATATAGTTGTTACTCATGCGGCATTATTATTCAAAGCCAAGGTAGCTTGACTGCTCCTTGCTACCAAAACATAGTTTGGCACGAATGCTGCCTTAAAGCCTCCGGAAATGTATTAGAAGATGGTTGAAACGTAGACAGGATGTGGGTTTGGCAAGCTTAAAGATACTCAGACATATACTAACCCATTCAATTCGGAAAGGCTGCTCCTTGTAGAGCAGCTTTTCATTTGCACCCCTCAAAGCTTACAGGAGAGGATGAAACAATAGAAGTGAAACGTGGCACTTGAGAAAAACCCCCATCCTCCACACTCTCCTTTCCAGTCTATCTACTATTATCTATGTGATGAAACAATAGAGGTGAAACGTGGCACTTGAGAAACTTCCATCCCCCCACACTCTCCTTGCCTGTCTATGTACTATTATCTATGTACTAATATCTATGTACTAATATCTATGCACTAACCCCTCCTCCCCCTTACCTTTGCCCCTCTTAAAATCTTTCTATGCCCGGCTTTGAATTATTTGACGAAGAAGAATGCAAACAGGTAAATGAAGTGTTGGAAACAGGCATCATGATGCGCTACGGTTTCGATGGCGCACGCCAGGGCCGTTGGAAAAGCAAGGAACTGGAACAGGAGATCTGCAAAACCTTCGGTAGCAAGTATGCGCAATTAACATCAAGTGGAACTGCCGCCCTTACCACAGCACTCTCAGCCCTCGGTATCGGATATGGCGATGAGGTTATCATGCCCACCTTCACATTTGTGGCAAGTTTCGAAGCCGTATTAAGCGTAGGCGCAGTGCCTGTTCTCGTGGATGTTGACGATTCTCTTACCCTAAGTCCGGGCGCAATAAGGCAGGCCATTACTGCCAAAACCAAATGCATCATGCCCGTCCACATGTGTGGCAGCATGGCCGATCTCGATGCCATCAAACAGGTATGTGATGAGTACGATATTGCATTGCTTGAAGATGCATGTCAAAGCATCGGCGCCAGTTATAAAGGCAAGATGGTAGGTACCATCGGCAATGCCGGTACTTTCTCATTCGATTTTGTAAAGACCATTACCTGCGCCGAAGGTGGCGTGGTGCTTACCAATAGTGAAGACGTTTATATAAAGAGCGATGGCTTTACTGACCATGGACACGACCATAAAGGTGTAGATCGCGGCGCTGACCTCCATCCGTTCATAGGGTATAATTACAGGATATCGGAGCTGCATGCCGCGGTAGGCCTTGCTCAGATTAAGAAGCTGGACAAATTCCTAAGCATTCAGCGAAGCAACCATAAGAAACTGAAAAGCTATCTTGAAGCCATTCCCGGCGTAAGCTTCAGAACGATTCATGATGCAGAAGGCGATAGCTGTACGTTCCTGAGCTGGTTTCTGCCCAATGCCGATCAGGCTAGGGCTGTAGTGGCTTCACTGAAAGAGCAAGGTATCCTTGCCGGCAACTTTTATTGGTACGACAATAACTGGCATTATATCCGTAAGTGGGACCACCTGAAAAACTCCACTACGCTCAATATGCTAAACCCTTTGCAACAGCAAGCGCTAACAGAGCTGCAAATGCGGGACTTTGCTGAGAGCGACCTGGTGATGAGTCGCTGCATTTCAACCAGCATCAGCCTCACCTGGACCGATGAAGTAATAGAGCAGAAAGGAAAGGCTTTAGCTGAAGCAATCAGGAAGGCATTAGGATAGGACCAGCAGGTCAGAACGCCTGCTTTTACCTTCGAAGTGCACTAAACCTACACCTAGGGCAATCGTAGGATATCAGTTAAGCTATTCCTGGTATGCTTAGGCTGGTCCTTAGTTTTACATCAAGTTCTCATCTTGGTACTTATTTTCGCTTCCGCTATGCAAAACATCCGCAACATCATCTTCGACTTTGGTGGGGTTTTTCTAACCATCGATTACTCGCTTACTGCCAAAGCCTTTAAAGCATTGGGTGTCCATAACTTCGATGAGCTCTACTCGCAGCACAAAGCTTCACCTTTGTTCGAAGACCTTGAAACAGGCCGCGCAGATGAACACGCTTTCTATACTTTATTCAGGGAAACCTCAGGACATAACCTCACCGATGAGCAAATAAAAACGGCCTGGAACGCCATGATTGGCGACTACGATAAAACAAAGCTCGACTGGCTGGAAAAACTTTCAGCTAAGTATAAACTCTACCTGTTTTCCAATACTAACGAGATACACCATAATGCCTTCACTCAACTATACAACCAACAGGTAGGCGGCAAACCTTTCGATGCATATTTCCATAAAGTCTACTACTCTCATACGGCAGGTTTCAGAAAGCCCGGAAAGGAAGCCTTTGTCAGGCTGCTGACAAACGAAAACCTGGACGCCTCAGAAACATTGTTCATCGATGATACAGAAGTTAATTGCATCGGCGCAAAAGAAGCAGGGCTACATACCATCCACTTGAAACCTCCGATGACTGTCATGGACCTGGATTTATAAGAATGCAGCAGCGATCGGCCTTTAAAAGCTGTCTATAGGTAGGCCCAAATGGCAAGATCATGAAATTTCCTCTCCCTAATTGCCTATTCCATTCCCCCACCATTCAACTTTCAATTTTCTGCCCCAACCCGGGGTTTCAGCTAGGTTCTAGCTAGGTTCTAGCTAGGTTTCAGCTAGGTTTCAGCTAGGTTTCAGCTAGGTTTTAGCTAGGTTTTAGCTAGGCTAAAGCTTATCTCTACCTTATCTAAAGCTTACCTCCGCCTTATACATAACTTACTCCTCAGCGAAGTCTAGGTTATCAATCGCTTATGCCTACCTTATCACGCCCTCACTGTGCTTTTAGGCAAAAGAACTACCGGGTGTGCCCACCTGCCCTGCTTTACAGAAGCTTCTTCTCGGTTGAAAACACCCATCAGGAAATGATCAGGAGAATTTGGCTAAACTACTTAACTTCTTCGTAGTCAATATAATCCCCCTTGTCGGCAGGAGGCGTCGTATTGCTTTTGCGCTCCTCAAACTCACGCTGCTGCTGTTGCTGGTTAAAAAACTGCTGCTGCTGGTCGCGCATTTCGTTCATCCTGCGCTTTACTGTACGGGTGGTCCTGTAGATTGGAATAATAAACTTTACTATAAGGTTATACAGCAAGTAAATCATCAGCATTATAAGTAGGAATCTTGCCATGGGCCGGTAAAGGTAGGGCTATGACTAAAAGAAAATTGTGAACAGTGCTGCAAAATTGCAAGAGGGTAACCATCACATGGACGCAATATCGCTCCCGGCATATGACAGCAAAAGAGTACCGCCAAAAGAAGGGCGACTTCCCTTTCCACCTTTTCGGCTGACCGGTGAACCACTGTATAACCTGTACAACGTTATCATTTCTTTGAAATGATGAGCGCTCTTCCTATATTTGCACCGGAAATAGGATATAGAAGGGAACGGAAGCCGTTCCCTTCTCTTTTATACAATAGTCAAGCAAGCTTTTTCAAGGCAATGTCAATCGAAAGCCAGGTACAGCAAATTGAGAAGATGGTGGATGACCTGTTACAGGAACATCCTGAGTTTTTCAGGGTCTCTGTTCGCATAAAACCCACCAATAACGTAAAGGTATTCTTAGATGGCGATAATGGCATTTCAATAGAGAAGTGCGTCTTCTTCAACCGCCAGCTTTATAAGGTTATCGAAGAGTCAAGCATGTTTCCTCCCGGCGAGTACTCCCTTGAGGTTTCTTCACCAGGAGTGGACGAGCCTTTGAAGATGCATCGCCAATTCCAAAAAAACATCGGCCGCAACGTGGAAGTGGTGTTTACCGATGGGGCAAAGCAGGAAGGCAAACTGCTTCAGGTGGCCGAAAGCGACATAATTATTGAAGTAACGGAGGGTAAAGGCAAGAAGCAACAGGTAAAACAGGTGGTCATACCACTTCAAAATATTAAAACAACAACAGTACAAGTACAATTCTAACTACAGAAGCCGCCCATAGGGTCGGCTCTCGTAACACTAAATACACAGAATATGGCAAGTATTAACCTGATAGAGGCATTCCAGGAGTTTAAAGATGCCGAAAACATAGACCGTCCCACCATGATGAAGGTGGTTGAGGATGTTTTCAAAACCTTGTTACGCAAGAAGTTTGGCAGCGATGAAAACTTCGACGTCATTGTTAATGCTGAGAAAGGTGACCTTGAAATTATCAGGCGAAGAATGATTGTGGAAGATGGCGAAGTAATAGACCCGCTTTCCGAAATAGCTTATACTGAGGCAGTTAAAATAGAACCCGACTTTGAGGTGGGTGAAGAACTGTACCAGGAAATGAACATATACGACTTTGGCCGAAGGGCAATCCTTGCAGCCAAGCAAACACTCGCAAGCCGCATTAACGACTTGAAAAAGAACGTATTACTTAAGAAATACCAGGACCGCATGGGCGATATCATTACCGCCGAGGTTTACCAGGTATGGAAGAAGGAAGTACTGCTGCTCGACGAAGAAGGTAATGAACTCATCCTTCCAAAAACAGAACAAATACCACAGGATTACTTTAAAAAAGGAGAAAATATCCGTGCGGTCATAAAAAAAGTTGACCTTCGAAACAATTCTCCCGTCATCATCCTCAGCCGTACAAGCCCCGATTTTCTCGCGAAGCTGTTGGAAATTGAAGTACCGGAAATATTTGATGGCCTTATCTCCATTCGCAAAATCGTTCGCGACCCGGGTGAGAGAGCTAAAGTGGCCGTCGAAAGCTTTGATGACAGGATCGACCCGGTTGGTGCCTGCGTTGGTATGAAGGGTAGCAGGATTCACGGAATAGTTCGTGAACTGAAGAATGAAAATATTGACGTTATCAACTTTACTACAAACACGCAGCTTCTTATACAGCGTTCACTCACCCCGGCTAAGATTAGCTACATGAACCTGAATAACGATGACAAGCATGCTGAGGTTTACCTAAAGGCAGACCAGGTAAGTCTTGCTATTGGTAAAAGAGGCGTAAACATCAAGCTTGCCTGCGAACTTACAGGTTACGACATAGATGTTTACCGTGAGAATGAAGGTGAAGATGAAGAGTTTGATATAGATCTTGAAGAGTTCAGCGATGAAATTGAAGAGTGGGTGATAGATGAACTCAAGCGCATTGGTTGCGACACAGCGAGAAGCGTTCTCAACCTGTCAGCCGATGAACTGGAAAGAAGGACTGACCTGGAGAAAGAAACTATCCAGGACGTTCGTCGCATCCTTCAGGAAGAGTTCGAAAGGGGTTAATCCAGCCTAATCTGGAATATAGTTTGCACGAATTGAAGGCTTCCCTGATGTACGCACGAGAAAGCCTGGACAAATAAAAACTGAATGGCAGAAATTAAATTACCAAGGTTGTTAGGAGCCGCTAAGGAGTTCAATATTGGGCAGGAAACCCTTATTGACTTTTTGGTGGGCAAAGGCTTTAATAAAGACGAACTTAAACCTACAGCCAAGCTTACAGAAGACATGTACGTTGCGCTGCAGCGGGAGTTTCAAAGCGACAAGGTGGCTAAGAACAAGGCCGACCTTATTGAAATACCTAAGAGTGCAGCCACAGAAACCAGGAAAAGGAAGGACGAAGAAGACCTTTCGTTCAGGAAGGAAGAGAAGAAGCCTGTATTTAAAGAGGAACCGAAGCCTGAGGTGGCTGCAAAAGCAGAGCCTGCACCCGCACCTGCCCCTGCCCCTGCCCCTGAAGCTGAACCTGAGCCCGTTGTAGCCCCGCCTCCTCCGGCGCCTAAACAAGAAGAACCCGCTAAAGAAGAAACGCCTGCTGAGGAACCAACCCCGGGGGTAGTTAAGGCTGAAGCCCCTGAAATAGAAGGGCCTAAGGTGGTGGATAAGATCGATCTTTCTGCTATCGACTCATCTACCCGTCCTAAAAAGTCGGCTAAAAAGAAAACAAAAGACGCTTCTACAGCGGAAGCTGCCCCTGCACCGCAGGTAGCACCTGCCGCCGAAACCACAGAAGCACCGCAGGTGAATCAGGAAGATGTTACAACTCCTTCTGATGCACCCCCTGTAATAGAAAATATCAAGGCTGAAAAGCTGGAAGGCCCTAAAATACTGGGCAAGATAGACCTGCCAACACCAGACGCGAAGCCTAAACCATCAGATGCTGATGAGCGGCGCAAGCGTAAGCGTATACCCATTGAAAAGAAAACGACACCGGGACAGGGACAACCTGCAAGAGGTGCAGATAATAGGGCTACAGGAAGATTTGGAGATCGCCCCGGTGCTCCGCAACGTCCTGGTCAGGCCGGTGGCGCACGCAGGCCCGGCGACAGGCAACGCCCACAAATTGACAAGCGTCCTGCCGACAGGGAAATAGACCGCAACGAGATACAGCAAAAGATTCGCGAAACCCAGGCTAAGCTGGCCGGTTCCGGTGGCAAGGGTAAGAATATAAAGAAGATGCGTCGCGAAAGGCGCCACGAGGCAAGCGATGCAGAACAAACTGGCGACAACAAGCTTCAGGTTACTGAATTTGTTACCGTTAGTGAACTTGCCAACCTGATGGATGTAAGCTTTGCTGAGGTAATTAGCAAATGTATGAGCCTCGGCATCATGGTTTCTATTAACCAAAGGTTGGATGCAGAAGTAATTGAACTGGTAGCAGGTGAATTTGGATTTGAGGTAGAATTTGCTGGCCTTGAAGATGTAGACGATGACAATGAAGAAGAACAGGACGCTCCCGAAGACCTTAAACCAAGGGCACCAATCGTTACCATCATGGGTCACGTGGACCATGGTAAAACATCCTTACTTGACTATATAAGGAATGCAAGTGTAGTAGCCGGTGAAGCAGGAGGTATTACCCAGCACATTGGTGCCTACGAGGTTACCTTACCCAATGGAAAGCACATCTCTTTCCTTGATACACCGGGTCACGAGGCTTTCACCGCCATGCGTGCGCGTGGTGCCAAGGTAACGGACATTGCTGTTATCGTGGTAGCCGCAGACGATGCGGTGATGCCACAAACCAGGGAGGCCATCAGCCACGCTCAGGCCGCTGGTGTACCTATGATATTCGCTGTAAACAAGATTGATAAAGACGGGGCAAACCCGCAGAAGATATACGAGCAACTGGCAGGAATGAACATCCTTGTCGAAAGCTGGGGGGGTAAATTCCAAAGCCAGGAACTTTCGGCTAAGAAAGGTCTAAACATAGAACTGCTACTTGAAAAAATATTGCTAGAAGCTGAAATTCTTGACCTTAAAGCCAATCCTGACAGGGAAGCAATGGGTACAATAGTCGAAGCTTCGCTGGATAAGGGTCGCGGATATGTAGCCACATTGTTGGTTCAGAACGGTACCCTGCGCCTCGGCGACCTGCTGGTATCGGGGCAGCACTACGGAAGGGTAAAGGCCATGTTCAACGAGCGTAACCAGCGCGTTGATGTCGCTCCTCCTTCCACCCCTGTTCAGATACTTGGCTTAAACGGTGCCCCACAGGCAGGCGAAAAGTTCAAGGTATTCCTTGACGAATCAGAAGCCAAAGAGGTAGCCACCAAGCGCGCTCAAATCATGCGTGAACAAGGCCTCCGTGCAAGAAAGCACATCACACTTGATGAAATTGGACGCCGTCTTGCACTCGGCAACTTTAAAGAGCTGAACCTCATCATCAAAGGTGACGTGGACGGTTCCGTAGAAGCCCTTAGCGACTCATTGCAAAAGCTTTCTACTGAAGAGATTGTTGTAAGGGTAGTGCACAAAGCGGTAGGACAGATCTCGGAAAGCGATGTATTGTTGGCAACTGCTTCAGACGCAATCATTGTAGGCTTTAACGTTCGTCCTTCGTCGCAGGCAAATAAACTGGCAGAAACTGAAGGAGTTCAAATAAATACCTACTCCATTATCTATAACGCCATTGAGGAAATCAAGAGCGCCATGGTGGGCATGCTTGAACCGAAGTTCAAGGAGAAGATTGTTGCCAACGTGGAAGTTCGCGAGGTGTACAAGTTCGACAAGGCCACGGTGGCAGGTTGTTATGTACTGGACGGCAAGATTGCCCGTAACAATAAGATCCGCATCATCAGGGATGGTATTGTTGAGTATCCTAAGGGCGAAGGACAGGCTGCAGAACTTGGATCGCTCAAACGTTACAAGGACGACGCAAAAGAGGTTCAGGCCGGTATGGAGTGTGGTCTAACTATTAAGAACTATAACGATATTAAGGTTGGAGACGTAATTGAGGCATTTGAAGAAGAAGAAATAAAGCGTACACTCTAAACAGGTATTCAACCAAAAGAAACTGCTGCAGGCAAATGCTTGCAGCAGTTTTTGATTAAGCCTTCCTGCTGATATTTTTGTTAAAAAGCACAACAGCCTAACCAAACTTACTTGCAAAAGCTACATTTGATAATATGACGTCCAGATTCTTATTCCTGCTTGCTATCTCTCTCGGCGGCAGCCTGCTGGCTACAGCACAACCTAAAAAAGTAGTGGCTGATAAGATAGTTGCAAAGGTTGGCGACAAAATTATTCTCCACTCAGACATCTATAACGCCATCGCCGACTATAAAAGGCAGGGCGCAGAAGCCCAGCTTCCACCAAACCCTGAGTGCATGTTCCTGGAAGGACAATTGATTCAAAAGGCTTTGGTATTGCAGGCACAAAAGGACTCATTGCCCGTAAGTGAAGAAGAGCTGGATGCTTTACTTGACAACCAGCTTAGGGGCTTCATCCAGATGTATGGATCAAAAGAAGTGGTGGAGGAAGTGGCGGGAAAATCTATTTACCAAATTAAGGAAGATTTCCGTCAACCATTTAGGGAGCGCAAGCTTGCTGATATGATGCGATCTAAAATAGTAGACAACATCAAAGTATCTCCTACTGAAACTAAAGCATTCTTCGATAAAATTCCTAAAGACAGCTTACCTTTTTACGAGAGCGAGCTAGAAGTCAGCCAGGTTGTATTATACCCAAAGGCAAATCGTGATATTGAAGAGTATGTAATGAGAGAGCTTTACGAACTGAAGCGGCAGGTCGAAACCGGCCAAAAGAAATTTGACCAGTTGGCCAAGCTTTATTCTGATGACCCGGCAGTAAAAGAAAATAGCGGCCAGTATAGCCTCAACAGGAACGATAAACAATGGGATCCTACCTTTTTGAGAACAGCATTCCAGTTAAAGGAAGGTCAGATATCAAGTGTGGTAAAATCGAAGTTCGGTTATCACATTATTCAAATGGTTAGCCGCGCAGGTGAAGATGCCATCGTACGCCATATCTTGAAAATCCCTGAAATCACCGAGGGAGAGATTGCAACGGCAAAACAAAAGATGGATTCCATAAGGTCCACTATTGTGGCAGGCAACATCTCTTTTTCTGAGGCTGTAAACCGCCATAGCGAAGACGAGTCCAGCAAGTTTAGTGGAGGTGCGCTGATGAACAGGGAAGGCTCCACCTACCTTACTATTGATCAATTGGATAAAGACCTCGTTGTTGCATTAAAAAACCTGAAGCTTAACCAGGTATCTCAACCGCTTGCTTTTACTGACGAAAGGGGTCGCAAAGCCGTTAGAATAGTGGTGCTTAAGTCTAAGTCTGAGCCACACCGCATGAATCTTAAAGACGACTATAATAAAGTAGCAGAGCTTGCCCTCGACCAGAAAAGACAGGCAGCTTTGGAAAAGTGGTTTAATGACAAGATTCCTTCGTTCTACATACAAATAGACGACCAATACAATAATTGCCAAAACATCAGCCAGTGGTTACAATCAGCCAATAAAGGCAACACAACAGCCACAAAATAACTGGTAATAAAATATCGAAAGCAAAAAGGCAAACCACTTGGTTTGCCTTTTTGCTTTTTGAAGGTTCATGTTCTAAAAGTTGGGCTCGTGTATCCTTCGCTCTGTTTCTACAGCAATATATGAGGCAACGTCATCAGCAAATGTGTTCATCCCAAACCCGGCATCGTACCCAAGCTCTTTTGCAAGTTCATGCGTTATCCTGGGCCCACCGCAAATAAGCAGCACTTTACTTCTAAGGCCTTCTGCTTCCAACATTTCCACAAGCTCAACAAGATTCTTGATATGAACGTCTTTCTGCGTCACGGTTTGAGACACCAAAATAGCATCAGCTCTCATCTCAATTGCCTTTGCAATCAATACTTCGTTTGGCACCTGGCTTCCCATATTGAAGGCTTCAAACATTTCATACCGCTCCAGTCCGTAGTGACCAGCGTAGCCCTTCATGTTCATGATAGCATCAATGCCAACGGTATGGGCGTCTGTACCTGTACTTGCTCCTACCACAAGTAGTTTTCTTCCAATTCTCGATTTAATAAACTCGTCCACTTCATGCATATCCATCTTCTGCGACGCAATCTTTGCTACTTTTATACCTGTAAAGTCTATGACGTGACCGCAATTACCATAGCAATTGAAGAAAGTAAATCCCGGGGTAAGTTCCTTGCTGAACACAACCTGCGGATTGTCAAGACCCATTTTACGCATCAGTTGTTTTGCGGCTTCTATCGCCTCCTCCCCGTAGGGTACAGGAAGGGTAAAGCTTAACAGTACCTTACCATCGTTCATGGTGTCTCCATAAGGCTTCACCTTCTTTGCATCGAAGGTTTTATCGAAGCTAACATTACTGGTGTTGTAGTTGCCGCTGCTCATGGGTTTGTTCTTTTCTATTTATCATTAATTCAATAAAGGGATTGGTATAATACTTCCCCTTCACAAAAACACCGTCCAGCCCCTTACCACCATTTTTTGGTCGTTTTACATCCGCAAAAACACCTCTTTCCAGCGCATTGAACAAGCCCATTCCTGCTATTTTTTCAAGAAGTTGATAAGCTTCTTCCAATACTTGCTGCGCCCTTTGCTGTATGATACCTCCTTCAGTAAACCACACTTCCTTTCCAATGTCTTTCATATTTCGGAAGACGTATCGTGCATTTTCAATTGCGAGGAAACGGTCGCTCATAAACGGTGTATGCACAGCTTCGGTAATCATACCCAGGAGCTGGATACCTTGCTGTGTCCAGATAGAAAGTTGATTGAACAGCACATTCTGTATCTGGCCTTTAAAAATATCCCCTGTCATAAACTTAGTGGGTGGCATATATTTTAAAGGAGCATTGGGGAATATTTCCCTTGTCATTTGTGCCTGTGCCAGCTCAAAAAGGAAACCGTTTTCCAAAGTAGGATCCATTTCAAAGGCGTGTCCCAGCCCCATTTGTTCTGCAGGCAACCCTGCTCTGTAGGCCAGTTGCTCATTTATAAAATCGCTGGCCAAAACGGTTCTTGCTTCCTGGTAGGCATCTGCGGTAGTGAGGTAATTGTCTTCACCCGTGTTGATGATTACACCTGCATAGCCGTTAATGACCCTTGAGAAAAATTGGTCCACCATTGTTCGCTGCATGTTGATATCACGAAACAAGATGCCGTACAATGCGTCGTTCAACATCACATCCAGCCCTTCCAGTGCGCCCATCGCGGCTATTTCTGGCATACATAAACCAGAGCAATAATTACAAAGTCTTATATAACGGCCCACTTCGCTGCTCACCTCATCCAATGCCTCGCGCATAATGCGAAAGTTTTCCTGCGTGGCATACGTACCTCCAAAACCTTCGGTGGTGGCCCCATAGGGTACATAGTCTAACAAGCTCTGACCTGTTGTTCTTATTACGGCAATGATATCTGCTCCCTGCCGTGCTGCAGCCTTTGCCTGCACTACATCTTCATAAATATTGCCTGTTGCAACAATCACATAGAGATAAGGCTTACTGCCTTCTCCATATTCCTTTATCATCCTTTGCC
>JAEZDR010000078.1 GCA_023433265.1 Bacteroidota bacterium
ACCGGGTATAATTCAGTGTCGAAAATCTTGGTAGATCCGAATAATGAAGACCGGATGCTGGTTACCTATTATAACTATGGCATCTATAACATCTATTATACAGAAGACGCTCAATCCGGTGCGGCGAGTTGGCAGATTTGCGATGGAAATCTACCCGATATGCCGGTGAGAAGTGCACTTTTTGATCCCCGCGACCCCGATATGGTAATAATAGGTACAGAACTAGGGGTTTGGTCTACAGACAACCTCAACGGTATCTCAACAAACTGGCAACCAACTAACAGCGGTTTGGCCAACGTGAAGGTAAACCAGCTTCTCTACCGAGCTTCAGATCGCACACTGATGGCTGTAACCCATGGACGTGGGGTGTTTACCGCTACAGTGCCTACGACAGTGCCTGTAACCTGGGTTAGCGTAGCAGCTTCTGCCTTTGGAGAAACCAACAGGATTGAATGGATCGTGGATAATGAAATTAACCTCAAGGAATACAATGTTCAAGCGAGGCAACCTAATGGCAGCTACAAGGTTATTGCGTCGCTTAAGCCAAAAAATGGCCAGGGACAGAAGCATTATCAGCATGTGGACTATTCCTTCGACAGGAAAGAGGCTAAACAGTATTACCGCATTCAGCAAACTGACCTGGATGGTAAGCAATCCTATAGCAAGGAAGTGGTTGTTTCAAGGAACATCAAACCGGGCTTTGTAGACTACGTTACCAACACCAAAAGTGAGCTGGTTATTAAGATGAATGTTAGTTACCAGGGCAGGCCTTCTGCTGCTGTTTATGATATGAATGGTAGGATATTGGCAACTTCGGTGCTCGTAGCAGGTGCAAATAGTATAAACATTAGCAGGTTGGGTAGCGGAACCTACATCTTGGTCATCCGCTCCGCTAAAGAAGATTACACCTGGAAATTTGTAAAATAAAGAGCCTATAACGCATAATCTAACGGGTGGTTGAAAAACTGCCCGTTTTATTTTTCTCTGTTAGTCATTGAAGTTGTCCCATGTAGTTGCATGAAGAAAGCTCAGACCATATATTGGGACTTAACAGATTATGATGCACTTCAAACGCAATTGACTTTCGAAAAACAAAGCTTCCTACATCTAATTTCCGCTAAGCTATCAATGTATGGCAAACTGCTACACAGCATGGAGTTTCTAAAATAAAACGGCTACCCATAGGTAGCCGTCAATTTTTTTGTGAAGCTGGCTAGTAGATTTTCACCACTTTACTAACTGCAGATTCTTTAACGAAGTAATATTTTCCAAATCCGACATCTTCTGTACGAATCTTCGCCGGCATAATGGTCACTATTACCGAATCGCCAGGTACGGTGATGCGGGCTAGTTCACGGGTGCTTATAGACTCGGTAGTAGAAGTAAGAGATATAGGCCATCCTACGTTGCCGAGGCTTCCTTTTGCCATAAACATTAATTGATCTGTTGCTGTACTGCCAGGGTTAAGATATTTGAAAACAGCCTTAATTGGTTGGCCCATTGTAACTGAATCGGGAATGGAAGTAAGAAACAGGTTGCCAAATTGGCCATTATCCATTATATCCATATTAGGAATCTGGTTGACCGAATCTTCAAAAACTCTCCAATAGATAGTGTTGCCGCCCCCAACAAAAAAGTTGAGGTGGTTGAGTGGGTTGGTTTGATACCAATTGTAAGATTTATTGTTAACGGTAATGGTGCCAGGCGCCAATGTGTCCACATTGATCCTTACAAGACTGGTGGTTTTAGTATTGGTGCGAGAGCCGAACCAGGCCCTTGCTTGCGACGTATAGGTTGTATCATAACTACCCATATCGTTACGCCTATAAGTAACAGTTCTTACCGCATATAAAGCGCCAGCAGCATTGTCAGGAATCACTGCATCTGTATAATCGTTTGTGGAAAGAACTTCACCGGAATTCTTTTTACAAGAAACAAGTATAATGCCTGCTGCAAAAAACAAAAACGCAAGGCTTAAGGTTGAAAATCGCATTTGAGAGGTTTTACAATTGTAGCAAATATAAAAAACCATGACTGAATGCAGTACGGAAATTGAAACTGTTGTAAATCAAGGTGTGGGTTGGCCTATTCCTGTTTTAGGAGCACTACCCGCTGTCGGTCTGCTTTGAAAATATCATTATGAAACGATACAAACAAAGGATAGTCTTCCGGCGGAAAATTGGAATGCATGCTCTCCTTCAGCCGCACGCAGGTTACCTTTCCGGGTTGTACTATATAGGTTATGCTATAATTTCCAAATTTTGAACTGAGATTAACGTTTTTAGGAACTGATTCGGGTTGGTATCCGGCAGGCACCGTTATAAAAACAGAGTCCACATCCCTGTAGGGTAATTCGAACTCAATCGGAAAAGTTCTGGGTTTTTCGTTTTCGAGCTTAACAGATGATTTGTTGAAGATATTCGGTACGATGAACATCCGCTTGCCACTTACAGATGCATATGAGGGGGAACTGATCGTGAGGTATTCGTCTACAGCGGGAATTCTGTTGCGGAATTCCTTGTATTCAAACTTTTCTATTTTATAGGTAGGCAGATTGATGCGGGTATTTAGGTATTTCTCCCTTTGTTCTTGGTTTAGCTGGTGAATAAGGGCGTGAGGAGTTTCCTGCTGAATGCCTGTGAAGCGTGTGTGAACATCTGCTAGCAAATTGCCTTCTGCATCAATTGAAGCCTTTATTTTTCTACTCTGCAGGTTTTCATTCATTCCATATGTAGGAGTGGAGACAACATATCCTCCGTTTTCGGTAACCATCAATGCCTTCCTGTTACAAGTAGAAGAGCCCATGTAACCAGTGGCGATAGTCTGATTGGTACATTCCAACCATAGTGTATCCTTTTCCAGGGGTACACACATTACTACGTGATTAAAAAATGGAGCCGGAAAGTCATCCCACAAACCTCTTTCACCCTCGCCGGACCTGATAATAACAGGATAAGCTTTTACACCTGCTTCTTTTAGCAGGCTTACCATGTAATTCGAAAGTGCTTTACAATCGCCATATTTTTTGGAGGCAACAAAGTTTGCATCAAAAGGCTGCCATCCTCCAATGCCAAGCTGGATACTGATATACCGGGTATTATCCTGCAAATAACGATAAAGCGCATCAATACGCTCGTAAGTGCCCGTTAGGTTAGACGTGAGTTTCTGCACATCCTGCTTAATGGCGGGGGGTAATTGGTCACGACCTATATAGAGGGAGTGCATAAAGCTCCCGAGGTCTTTCCAACTACTCATGTTCCCTTGGTAACCACCGAATGTAAATTGCGAGGGAGCAAGCATAACAAAAGGAGTTACGTCGCGCCATTGTGGCTGGTAAGGTTCGCTGAGCATTGCTACCTTATTTTTCAATTGCCAGCCAAGGCTTTTAACTCCATCGCGAATAATACCGGTAACTGGAAGTCCAATATTGAGGTGCTTATAACGAAGCTGGTAATCGCCTGGTGTTTCAATAATAAAGTTACTCTCCTGCACGCTCATCCTTGGTGCTTCAACAGGCAACCACCTGGGAAGAAAGAATGTGCCGTCATACTGCGTTTCTGACTCGTACTCTACAGTATAGGGATAGTTGGAAAAATAAAAGTTATGCTGCTTAACCCGGTCATCGGTCATGAGACTCATGTCATCGTCCGTGGCAAAGTCACTAATATCCCTTTTCCGCACAATTTTCAATAGTTTGCCCGTAGCATCGTAGAGCTTTCCTTGTACATCGTTTAGCTTGATGAGCTTGCTGTAGTGCCCGTTGTAGGTAGCATGCCTCGCTCCATCTTCATTTAGAATAGTATAAGCACATTTCTCTTTTACCACAGCCACGGAAGGAGATTTAATAATGACATAAACCTCTTCGAACCGCTTCACTGCCTCTGCATTTACTTTAAGCGAGTCGGGAATTAAATTGGCGGCATAGTTCTGACCAAAGCAGGTATTGCAAGCAAAGCCGAACAACAGGAGTAAGTAGTAGTTTCTCATGTTATGGATTCTTTTTAAATACAATTTGCTCACGATGCTTCTTCACTATGGAGGCAAAGAAGTCTCTCAAAGGTTCATAGTCCTCGGGAGCAAATGTTGCTTTGTTTAGCACTACTTTCGAACGTAATTGGATGTTTGTGTCGCTTACTTTACCGATAAGGTATTCGAACATACCTTCGTTGTCATTAAACAGCACTCTTGCCGATTTAGGCAATTCTTCAAGTGAATACCCGGCAGGTATTTCCATGTTCAGAATATAGGTTTTGTTAATGCGGTAGGGCATCTCTACAGGATAAAACCTGGCTGTAGAAGTAAAGGGATTCTCTGTAATGGTTGATCCAACTATCGGATTAAAATAAATTACGTCCTCATCCAATTGTATTTTAATATCCCCTTTCACCTGTAAAGGGTTTTCAAGATCTTCGATGCCTTCGAATTTCAAGTTTGTCAGTTCGATACCCATGCCGCTTTTTTTCCATTCTTTAAGGGCTGCATCAGGATTTGTGGTAGAAATACTGTTGCGCATCTCGTGCGAACCAAAGCTGCCCATTGAGGAAGTAAAGCTTCCCTCTAAGCCCTTTTTGTCACTGCTATTAATAAGAGCGGTCATGGTAAGTGTAGCGTCCACAATTGAATCGGATGCGAATACCACGGTTTTTGTTTCGGGTGCAATTAATGTGGCATAACCATTATAGCAGCCGGAAGGCAGGCAGCCGAAAGCAAGCTTAGGTTCACTGGCATCCAGGTAAAATGTATTGCCATCTATTGTAAGTGAAGCAATCAGGTAGTTGTATTTAAAAAGCATAGGATAAAGAGGTTGCACCTTTCCATTATTGCGCGTGCTTAAGATAACGGGTTCTACATCCAGTTGCTCATGCTTTAGCATCGCAATTAGCATGAGGTTTACCTCGCCAACTGTACCGCTTTTATCTTTGAAAACATCTTTCAGGTTTCTTTCGCCTACCAGCCTAAAGCCATAGCCTTTTGTAATGAAGTTTTTACTCACATAATTATAGATTGCTTTTGCCTTATCGAGTTTTGTTTGGGCTTTAGCTACAATTGCCTCCATTTCATCATTCAACCACCTATTCCCGCGGTTGATTTGCTTACCGAAATTTTCGCTATCCAGTAGTTCCTTGCTTAACTTGTTCCAGTTATTTGTAAAATCCCTGGCTATTTGTCCGGGGTATTGAATTCTGGATAGCTGGAATTCAATTTTTGCAATATGATTATCTAATGAAGTTGTATGTGGTTCAATTTTAAGACCCGGAACATTTTTCATCACCCAGCGTTGCATAATAAAGGTGCCGGTAAGGGTAAAGTCTTCCGCTGGCACACGCCCTCCGTCAAGACCGGGATCAACGCGTGGCTCCGTTCTGAAAGTATAGGTTACAGGATTAGTCTTAGTGCTTTTAATATGAAAAGGTTGGTAGCCCTGTGTAATAGGTAGGTAAGTGAAAAAGTCGGGAACACCTGTATTATATTCACTCCACAGGCAAGGGTATCTGCCCTGGAACTGCCAGGGTTGAAGATTGAAATAGTACTGCGACTTAATTGTGTATCCATATTCTATTAGGCTGCCTTCCTTTAATGCCGGGAAAGTGAACTTTTTTATAATCCAGTTCTTCGAACGTCTTTCAGTATACACGCTTTTATTGTCAAGTGCTGTCTTAACCACCTTGCCATTCTCAAGGTTGAAAGTATAAGCTTTCAAACTTTGCAATTCCTCAGGTTTGTCATCATCACCCACATACAATCCTATTTCTACTGTGGCAGCGTCAAAGCCATTCCGGTTTACTATTTTGATGCGTTTTTGATGTTTGAATTCCAGGAAGAAGACGTGGTTGTAACGGTCTGCTGCAAAGTCGGTGGTGCCCATATCAGCAACAATGATAGCCGCGGCCGAAGTGTCGCCTGGAAAGGTCACATTGAAATGTTCGGCCGATACATTCCCAAATCTGTAGTCAATTTTATCCTGGCTGTTACCGGGGAACGTACTTAGTAAAAGACAGATTGTAAAAAGGTAAGATCTCATAAAAACAGTTTCTATTATTAATTATTTTCAGTTTTCCGTTTCAATACAATTTGTTCACCGTGCTTCTTGACAATAGCTGCGAAAAAGTTCCGTAGATCGGTATACGCTGCAGGAGGAAACTCCGCTTTATTGAGCTGTATAGAAGACGATATTATCACCTTATCACCTGATGTTGTTACGTCATACACAAAACTTCCTGTTGCATCCAACATAAGATGCTTAGCTGGCTTTGGCAGTTCGTCCAACTTGAATCCAGCAGGCACTTCAAGGATTAGTGTAAACTTTTCCGATGTTCTAAAAGGCATTTCAATAGGATCCCAGCGCTGTGATGCTATGAACGGGTTGGAGTGTGTTCCCTCTCCTAGTAGAGGGTTTAGGTAAACAATAGATGCGTCAATATCCATCTCAAATTCATAGCTTAACGTAATATTTTCTGCGGCTTCCTTTATCCCCTTTGTTTTAGCAGTTTTGTAATCAATCTTGTAAGGCAACGTCTTTTCCTGTTCTTTTAACACCTGTTCCAGGTTTCCGGCCGCGATTTGTTTTCGCAACCTAAGAGATTCATAATAGCCCGGCGTTGCAGTATAAGTTCCTATCAAGGTGTTATTACTCCCTTGTTTCAGATGGATTGAGGTGCTTCTTTCTTCTGTAAGCGAGTCAGATACTAGTCGTAAGGCGGTTGGCTTATTGGAAATAACCCTTGCATAACCGTTGTAGCATTTCAAGGGGAGTTTACCAAAGCCCAATCCTTTTTCGGAAGCATCTAACAGTATATTTGTAGAACCTATTTTTATGTTTGTAATTACATAATTGTATTGCGATGTTACCGGGTATTTGTAATGGGCTCGTCCATGATCGCGTGTGCTAATCAGGACGGGATAGGCTTCTATTTGTTGATTTAAAAGTGCAGACGTTAGCAGCATATTTATTTCTGAGGGAGATCCGCTTTTATCCTGGTAGGTTTTGTTGAGTTTCTTGTTAATCCAAATTCCATCATCATCGTTGCTCATTAGATTATCTCTAATCCAAGTGTAGATTGATGTTGCCCGTTCCAGATCAGAACCCTGCAGGTTTAGCTTGCGAAGATCTTCTTCAAGAGCAGGATTTGGTTGGTTCAGCTGTAGTCCAAAGTCCTCATCTGCCAGCAATTTTTTACTCATCCCTTCCCAGTCGCCCATCACGTCTTTCGGCGCTTCGTCTGGATAAGTTATAGATAAAAGATAGAAATCTATTTTAGATATGATGTTTCGTAGCGATGAGGTATGAGACTCATGCTTTATAGCGGGTCGGTTGCTTACAGCCCATGTGCTTTTTATATTGTCGCCGGCATACGTAACCTGGTTTGTCAGGTTGTACGCTCCTTGAATAGGAACATTGAATGTGTAGCTCTTGAAGTCTGCTTCGTACTTATTTACTGTAAAATTGTGATTTCCCTGGTGTACAGGAGCGAAAGTGTAAAGTTGTGGAACGGACATAGTAAACTCACTCCAAAGAACAGGATAGTTAACGTCCTGGAAATACCAGGATTTCATCTGCTGGTCGAAAGGAGAGATTAATTTATAACTGTACTCGATAATGCACCCTTCCTGTAGGTTGGAAAAAGTGAATTTCTTTTCGGTACTGTACTTGTTGCGTTTAGTTTCAAAGATGGAGGATCTTTCCACCTTGTTTGCCTGCACTTTACCGTCAACTAATCTATAAGTATGTGCCTGTAATTTTTCAACAACCTCCTTAAACGGCGCATGGCTATATAGAGGGATGTTTATAGTTGCAGCATCAAAACCCTTTTTTGCCAGAATGTGAATGCGCTTATGAAAGGTGTATTCTATCCTGAAATCACCATTGCCAACTTCATAATTAGCAAATCCCAGGTCAAAAAGAACCACAGCATCAGCAGTTGTGTCTATTTGATAACTGGTCCTCGCAAATTGATCCGCCGTTACATTACCGTAGGCTAGGGAAGGGCGAGTGTTGTTAGTTGTGGTTTGTGCTGTTGCCAAAATGTGGAATAAAACGGCGACAACCACCGGGTAAATCTTCATTGCCAAACGTTTTTTAATACAATAGGCCACTTTTTCCAGTTAGTGAATAAGCTAGTAGTTTCGAATGTGCCCGGTTGTGACAAAATAAACAATTATCTGCCACAAACCTTATGATTATTGTTACATATCGAAAAAATATATCTTGATGATCAGGCTCGCATTATTTGTTAAGGCATCCTTCTCTTTTACTCATGCTGCTTAGTTTTGAGGGGTGAATTTAGAAAGCAATACCCGGCACATAAAAGATATAGCCCGGCAACTTGGGTTTGACTATTGTGGTATTGCAAAAGCCGAACTGCTAAGCGAAGATGCAAGAAGGTTGGAAAACTGGTTGAAGCTTGGTTATCATGGCTCCATGCATTACATGGAAAACTATTTCGACCTGAGGGTCAACCCATCACGTATAGTGCCGGGGGCAAAGTCTGTAATAACACTTCTGAAGAACTATTATCCAGCACAGCATCAATCGCCTGGAATACCTGGCATTTCGAAGTATGCATACGGAAACGATTATCATGATGTGATAAGAGATCAGTTAAGGACATTCTTGGCCAGGTTAAAAGAAAGCATTGGACAAATTGACGGACGGGGATTTATAGACTCCGCACCAGTGCTGGAAAGAAGCTGGGCTACTAAAAGTGGGCTTGGATGGATTGGAAAAAATGGAAACCTTTTAACCAGGCAAAGTGGTTCTTTCTTTTTTATTGCCACACTGATTGTGGATGTTGAGCTTCTTTACGATGATCCTTTTGCTAAAGATTATTGTGGCAGTTGCAGGCGTTGTATTGAAGCCTGCCCCACCGAAGCTATTATGGAGAATAAGGTCATCAACGGCAGCCAATGCATTTCTTATTTCACCATTGAATTAAAGGATGAAATTATTCCGGCAGACATGCAGGGTCGATTTAAAAATTGGATGTTTGGCTGCGATATTTGTCAGGATGTTTGCCCCTGGAATAGGTTTAGTAAGCCAAATGAAGAGCCTGCCTTCACACCCCTGCAGGAGGTCTTGCAATTTAGTTTTAAGGACTGGGAGGAACTGGCAGAGGATTCCTTTAAAAAGATATTCAGGCATTCTCCGATTAAACGCTCTAAGTATAAAGGCATTGTGAGGAACCTTAAGTTTATCAAACCTTCCGGCACATAAGCTAAAGGGTTAGCTGGAGATATTGATGCCTGTTATTTTTCTATACATGTCAACCGCATATAAGTCTGTCATGCCCGAAATGAAGTCAACAATGGATAAAAGGTCATTATAGAAGTCTTCCTGCTTACCTGTTATCACGTACTGCCGGGAAACAAGTTGCAGGAGTTTTCTCGATTTCTGCGACTTGCCATCAATAAGCGCTGCGTAGTATTCTTTTAACAATGCTCCAATAACGTTATAGCCAGCTATTTCTATCTCCACGACTGATCTATAATTGTAAATATGCTTGTAGCTATATTCATCTATTTGTTTAATGATGGCAAGTTGATCAGCAGGTAGCAAGTCAATAAGAGGTTTATTTAAAGAACCTTCCAGTAGCGCCTCTTCCTGTTGCAGGAAAATATCCGTAACAGCAGTCGCCAGGTGATTGATGACCTTCGCCCGGAGGTACTGCATTTTTTGGTTTTCGTCTCTTATGCTATCAAGGGTCTTCTCTGCCTTAGCTTGTTCGTCGGTGCTGAAGAAAGCTAACAACAGTTCCTTTATCTTGGCAGTCGAGATGATTCCGAGACGGTGAGCGTCTTCGAAATCTATTACCCTATAACATATATCGTCTGCTGCCTCTACAAGAAACACAAAGGGATGGCGGGCATAGACCATCTTCCCCGGTTCAAGTTCAGGTAATCCTAAGGCATCGGCAATTTGCTTGAAAGTGTAAGCTTCCGCCTGGAAGAACCCCGACTTTTTAGTAACCAGCAGTGCTTTATTGAAGCCATTGAGCGAGTCGCACGGATATTTTACAATCGAGGCTAATGTGGCATAAGTAAGTCGAAAACCTCCGCCCAGTTGCTCATTGAAGTCGTGCGTAAGCGTTCTGAATGCATTTGCATTGCCCTCAAACTTTAGAAAATCTTGTTGTTGTACATCAGACAGGCTATCAACAAAGCGTTGTTTTTCATCGCCGGCCAATTGCTTGAAAAACGACCGGATAGCGTCTTCACCCGAATGACCGAACGGAGGATTTCCAATGTCGTGCGCCAGGCAAGCCGCAGCAATTACTGAAGCAAGTTCGTACCTGTAAAATTCCTGGAATCGCTCATCAGCCCGGTTATAGAGTTGGGCTAATTTGTCTCCAACTGCTTTCCCGAGCGATCGGCCTACCGATGCTACTTCAAGGCTATGCGTAAGACGATTATGTACCAGCACAGCCCCCGGTAAAGGAAATACCTGTGTTTTGTTCTGTAGCCTTCTGAAGGCAGAAGAAAATATAATACGGTCGTAATCTCTCAGGAACGAAGTGCGCACATCGTCCTGTTGTTGTGCCTGTTGCCTGTGTTCGCTTCCCGTTCTCAGCGAGCTATAAAGATTTTCCCAGTTCATCGGCTGTAAAAATACCAGCTAAGTAGCATACAAGGCCTAAAGCATTTTCCTCAGTTGAAGGGCGAGCGCCCATATTGCAATTGAAAGCAAGGCGAGTAATACGAAAGCCCAACGCATGTTCCAGGTGTGAGAGATAAAACCAATTACCGGTGGCCCGATTAAAAAGCCAAAATAACCGATGAAAGTAACGGAGGAGATTGCGTATGCCGCAGGCATCCGGGTTGATTTGCCGGCTAAGGAATAAATGAGCGGAATGATGATGGCGTCGGCTGCGCCGATAATAAGAAATGCTAGGGATGCCGGTAATAAAGCCGGAAACGCCGCAGCCAGCAGAAAGCCGGCCGCCATCAACAACCCATCTGCCTTAAGTAGGTTAATAGTGCCGAAGCGGTTGATAAGCTTATCGCCGAAAATGCGGCCTAATGCCATGGTTACAATAAAGCAGGTGTAGCCAAGTGTTACCAAACCCGGTGCAGGCCTAACCACCTGTTGGAAGTAGTTGACACTCCAATCAAACATAGCGCCCTCGCAAAGCATGGTACAAAAAGTAATTGCTCCCATAGTTAGGAGCGAAGCGTCGGGCTTCACAAATAAAGGAGGCCGGGTACCGGGGCGTTTGTTTGCCCTGCTGCCGTAATTGAAGTAAAGAAATATCAATAAGAGGCAGGCAAGGACTATAACAAGAAAGTGAATTGTTACGGATATCTCATTTGCAAGCATTACTGTTCCAATGCCAGCCGCAACAATGCATGACACACTCCATATTCCGTGAAGGCGGGCAACAATTGGCTTTTGTGCAATCGTCTGCACCTCGATGGAGTGCGTGTTGTTGGCCATATTGAAAAAGTTCCGGAACACACCAAAAAGAAACAATGCCAGCACTAATTGCATGGTGTTTTGTGCAACGGCTATCAGCAACAATGAAATGGTGTAGAGGATACCCGTAAAAACCATGATAAATCGTGTTCCAAACCGTTCTATTAGCCAGCCGGAGACAATGATGCCACCCATTAGACCAAGCGGAGAAGCAAATAAGATGCTGCCCCACTCTGCATCGTTATACGCAAACTTTTGTTGTACACTCGGGATGCGGGAAGACCATGTAGCCGCTATAATGCCGGAAATAAAGAAAAAGACGGTGACAACAAAGCGTTGTCTTTTGTAAAACGGTGTTGCAGGTGTGTTGCTGTGCAGCATTCGTTGCAAATGTAGTGCTGCAATATGGTGCAACGAAGCGTGTGCTGCAATAGCTCTAATAGAAAAACCATTTTCTTCTTTTAAGTTCCTTTATATTAAATTACTTTTGCACTACCCTCGCCCCTAATGAGTACGGAGATTAGAATCAGAGCCTTCAGAGCACCGGAAGACCCGCAGACCTGCTTCAACTTTATTGAAGGACATCGTAAGGTTCTATCTATCTATGGCATCGAGAATATCACAACGAATAATAACGATTGGGTAAATCACAATAACATTTTTGTTATAGTGGTAGAAAGCCTGGACGGCAAGAAGTTGTACGGAGGTGCAAGAATTGAATGTGTAGATGGTATTCACCAACTGCCCATAGAGGAAGCCACCGGCGATATGGATCCCAAGATCCATGAGGTAGTGCGCTATTACGCTCAATTTGGGGCAGGAGAAATATCCGGCTTGTGGAACTCCAAGGAGGTAGCAGGCCTCGGAATTGGAAGTATTTATCCATCCCGTGTAGCTGTAGCCCTGGCTTCGCAGATAGGGGTGGAGGTCATGTTCTCATTGTGCTCTCCGGCCACTGTGCGCTTTCAGAAATGGTTAGGTGGACGTGAGCTGGTAGATGTAGGTAACAGGGGAACATTTTATTATCCTAAGCTGGATCTTGTCGCAACCGCATTATTTTGCGACGAGATGATTGAATTGAGTCATACTATTCAACGCGAAAAAGATAAAGCACTGGCTATTCGCGACAACCCTACTGCTGTTGTAAAAGAAAAGTCGCCTTTCGGGAACGTGGATGTAATAATCCATTACGACACTGTGCTTAAGTCGGCCCACCCCAATGAGTTTAAGCTCCATCTTCCCACATCCTACAAACCTTCTCCTAATCAATGAAACGCTTGTTCGTTGGCATTATCAGCAATAGTTTGATGGTGGTACTACCACTCCTGCTTAAACCGCATCTGATGGCGGATTACCGTATAATTATTATACTGTTGGGCGGCATGTTTATCTGGCTCACTCAACCCGTAATAAGCGCATCGGAAACCAGGGAAAACAAAGGCAGCGACTCATATTCTGTGCTGGTTATTTTGCTTGCTTCATTGGTAAGCGTTGTAGCGCCTATCATTCACTGGGCTTATTTTATGAACGAACAGGGAACAAGCCTTACTGCTTTGATTGCAGGCCTTGTGATTATGATAACTGGTTTGCTTATGAGGGCTTGGGCAGTTAGCACACTAGGCATGTTTTTTACCCCTACCGTACAAATAAAAGAAGAACACCGGTTGGTTACCATTGGCCCTTACGCTTTGGTGAGGCACCCTAGTTATACAGGCGCTTATCTTGCCATTGTGGCTCCTGCCGTTATTTTGAACAGTGTTCCCGGTATGCTCATTGCCGCTACTTCAATGGCCCTGGCTTATTACATAAGAATAAAAATAGAAGAGAAAGCCCTGCTGCAGCACTTTGGAGACGAGTATAAAGCTTACATTCGGAGAACAAAGATGTTGATCCCTTATGTTTGGTGATGATAAATGAAAACCTGCCCTTATAATACTAGCTGCAAGATCCTGTTGTTTTTCTTGCTATTCCTGTTCAGCGATAGCATAAAAGCACAGCGGGTTATCCGTATTTCTAATGACAACTATACCCTGCGCTTGTCGAAAGCAGGAAGCTATTGGATTGATGATAAGGGCAACACTGCACCCGACGAAGTACTACAGCAAAAGTTCATTGAGTCCAATGGAAATATCCCTGTATTTAAGAGCAGTGTGGAGAATGTTTGGTTGAAATTCCGTGTTGCTAACCAAAGAAAGAACAGCACCATATTACTGGATGTTCAGTATACCAACCTTTCCCGTATTATCGTCTACGAGGTACAACCGGATAGAACAATAATACCTTTACAACAACAGGGTAACGAGGTTAAGTACAAAAGTGTTGTACCCTATAGTTCTAATTATACATTTAGATTACCGGTACCGCTAAATGAAGAGCGTACTTTTCTCGTAAACGTAAAGAGCGAACACCCCATTATTTTTCCTGCTAACGTAGGCATATTTGCAGTGGTTCAACGCGACGCGATGATCCAGTCACTTATCATCGGATTTTATTTTGGTGTGTTGGTGATTATGCTCTTTTACAATTTCTTTCTTTACCTGTCAACCTACGACAGAAACTACCTCCTTTATGTGTTCTACCTGGCGGCGCTGGGTTTAGCGCAACTGGCTGCTTCGGGGTATGGCTACAAGTTTATTTGGCAAAGTTTTCCTGAGCTTAACAGGATGGCGGTACCCCTTACCACTGCTTTATCCGCAATTACCGGCATCTTCTTTACTATTGAGTTTCTGAATACAAAGACCAATTTCCGCAAAGCACACAACCTGCTGTTGATTTTTGTAGGCATCTACCTTGTTGGCCTTGCCATAGCGCCCTTTACCAAATTGCATTACGCCTACGATGTGGTAAACTTTGTAAGCCTTGTTGCCGCAGTTACCATTGTAATGCTCTGCGTTTCGCTCATGCGCCAGGGATACAGGCCGGCTAAGCTCTACCTTTTGGGTTGGTCGTTTATGTTGGTTTCGCTCATATTGGTGGTGCTCCGCAATCTTTCTGTTTTACCTTATAACACTTTCACCGCCTATATACTCTACACCGGTTCGGTTTTAGAAGTGGCGCTGCTTTCGTTCGCTCTTGCCGATAAGATTAATATCTATAAGAAAGAAAAAGAGGCTTCGCAACAGCAGGCTTTGCTTGCATTGCAGGAAAATGAAAGAATTGTACGGGAGCAGAACATTGTTTTAGAACAGAAGGTTGCCGAAAGAACAGAAGAGTTGAGTGTAGCTTTACACGAACTTAAGGACGCTCAAACGCAGCTTGTGGAGTCGGAGAAGATGGCCTCTCTTGGTCAGTTGACTGCCGGGATTGCACACGAGATTAATAACCCAATCAATTTTGTGCAATCAAATGTGAAGCCTATCAGGATGGATGTGGAAGACCTGCTTCGTATCATCGACGAATACGGGCAATTACACAACCTTGATGAAGGCGCGATGAGTAAGAAGCTACAGGAGGTAGCAATGTTGAAAAAAGAATTAGACGTTGATTTCCTGCGGTCGGAGGTTGACGAACTTCTGAACGGCATTGAAGACGGAGCTTCAAGAACGGCGGAAATCGTGAGGGGGCTTAGGACGTTTAGCAGGGTTGATGAAAGCGAAATAAAAACGATAGACGTACACGAAGGGCTGGATTCTACATTGATTATCCTGAAGAGCAATATTCCCAAATACATCCAGCTGAAAAAGCAATATAATGCCAATCCCATGATTGAGTGTTTTCCGGGTAAGCTCAACCAGGTATTCATGAACATTCTCAGTAATGCTATCCAGGCTATAACAGACCAGCCACAACACGGTGAGGAGGAAATTGTGGTGAGTACCGGCGACGACGGACCGGATAGAATATGGGTTTCCATCAAGGACAGCGGGCCCGGCATGAGCGCCGATGTGAAGCAAAAAATCTTTGATCCTTTTTTCACTACAAAGGATGTGGGACAAGGCACAGGGCTTGGTTTAGCCATCGTTTTTAAGATAATTCAAAAGCACGAAGGCAGCATCAAAGTGAACTCGGAGGAAGGAAAAGGAGCAGAATTTCTTATAAATTTACCTCGAAAGCTTTCAAATTATTAGTTATTTTGTAGTCCGATGTCCAGGCAGAAACCAATAAAAGTGCTTTATGTAGACGATGAAGCTAACAACTTGCTCGCCTTCAATTCTACATTCCGCCGTCATTACCAGGTGTTCACCAGCGCTTCCGCCTCCGAAGGCATTAAAGTGCTGAACGACGAGGAAATACATGTGATTATTGCCGATCAGCGAATGCCGAAAACAAGTGGTGTTGAGTTTTTTGAAATCGTTCGCACTGCATTTCCTGATGCTATTCGCATTCTCCTAACCGGCTACTCCGATATCGAAGCGGTAATTAGTGCCATTAACAAAGGCGAAATATACCGCTACATCAAAAAGCCCTGGGATGCCAACGAACTACAGGTGGCTATCCAAAACGCTTACGAAATTTATACAACAAGAAAGCTTTTAAAGGAAAAAGTATCTGAGCTTGAAAAGACTAACGACGAGCTCAACAGGTTTATCTATAGCATCTCTCACGACCTTCGTTCGCCGCTTGCATCTGTAATGGGTATACTCAATCTTGCCGCCATGGAAAAGTCTGTTGAAGACCCTAACGGATACATGGAGATGATTGAGAAATGCGTAAAGCGAATGGATGGCTTTATCCTGAAAGTGATTGAATATTACAAGAGCATAAGAGTAGACAACGATATAGACGAAATTAATTTCAATGAGATCCTTAACAACAGTGTTGAAATGTGTCGCATGCAAAACAACAATGTTGATTTCAGGATTAACATCAACCAGCCTGTTCCATTTGTTACCGATAGTTTTAGGTTGTCCATCATCATAGATAACCTCATATCAAACGCAGTCAAATACCAGAAGCCACATGCCACCGATCCTTTTGTTATGATTGATGTGGACGTAAAAGAAGATCATGCTTCTATACGCATCGAAGACAATGGCACCGGTATCTTGGAAGATCACTTAAATAAGCTGTTCAAGATTTTCTTCCGTGGCGACTATAAAGTTACCGGTCTGGGCATAGGTTTATACATCGTAAAAGAAGCGCTGCATAGGCTTGGAGGCGACATTTCCGTGCACAGCAACTACGGGGTGGGCACTGTTTTCCAGGTAACCGTTCCAAACAAAGCAAGGATCCTTGAGCCTGCATAAACACCGCTTTTTCCCTCTGAAAAGCCCGATTTTCTTCAATTTTCACCGTTTTTAGCGCCTATTTGTTCACACCCTGTTGACAACTGCCCTTTAAAACCTTTATTACTAGTGCATTGTATCAAAATTGTATTTACCTTAATGCCCTGTAAACATAAAAGCTGTTTACAGCAACTATTTACTAATTCATAAATTCAAACAAACAATGGCAAAAGCAACTAAAAAAGCCGCACCTAAAAAGGCCGCTCCAAAAAAAGCAGCTCCAAAGAAAGCCGCATCAAAAGCTCCGGCAAAAGCAGCTAAGAAAGCAGCTCCTAAAAAAGCAGCTCCAAAGAAAGCAGCTCCTAAAAAAGCAGCAGCAAAGAAGAGCACAAGAAAGCCTAACGCAGCGTTTATGGCTCCTTTAACTCCCAGCCCTGCATTGGCCGATGTAATAGGTAGCAAGCCTTTACCAAGAACTGAAATCATCAGCAAGATTTGGGATTACATCAAGAAGAACAATCTTCAAGACAGCAAAAACAAGAGAATGATTAATGCTGATGATAAGTTGAAGAAAATGTTTGGCAAAAATCAAATCTCCATGTTTGATCTTGCTAAGATTGTAAACAACAACATTCAGAAATAGTCTTAGCCGCCTTTTAGGCAAAACAGATTATCACTTTTGTGCGCTTTGCGTGTACCTGAGTTGATAATCTTTTTTTATGCCCATATGAGGTCATGGCGTGCACGCAGCAAATGAGTAAAGAGATATTAGTACATAGATAGTAGTACATAGATAGTAGTACATAGATATTAGTACATAGATAGTAGTACATAGACAGGAAGGAAGAGAGCGCCAGGATGGAATGAAAAGAAAACCATAATAGAATCAATTAAGAAAGGCAACTTTAATTGGCAAGCACAACTATTGACTATTGCCTATTCACTATTCCCCATTCACTATTCACCGGAGCACACCTTCTCCATCACCCCCAAAAACAACCCGTTTTTGGGGGGCAAGTCCGAGGCAAGTCCGAGGCT
>JAEZDR010000138.1 GCA_023433265.1 Bacteroidota bacterium
TTCCAATTCTGAATGAATTAAACGATAGACAAAAACCTTTTTTTGCCACCTTCATGACAGCAAGCGACCACGGCCCTTATTATATCCCTGATTATTTCAAACCGAAAAGTAGCGAGGTAAAACAACAAATTGTTGAATACGCTGATTACTCGCTTAGTAAATTCATCCAATTGGCATCCTCACAGAAATGGTTTAACAATACACTCTTTGTTTTTGTAGCTGATCATGGAGCCGCATTAGATAACTTGTATGAGATGTCGCTCACATACCATCACAGCCCCCTTATATTTTATTCGCCTGCGCTAATTAAAGAGCCAAAGCAGTATGATAAAATCGCAAGCCAACTTGATGTTTTTCCTTCTATTATGGGGTTGTTGAAAATGCCCTACCGGAATAATACAATGGGCATCGACCTGTTTTCAGAGAACCGGGAGTTCGCACTGTTAAACGCGCACGACAAATATGGTGTAATCAATAAGAACTGGTTTCTGCTTGTTCGTAAAGATAATAGCCGCAGCTTGTTTAAGCACAGAGAGAAAGATCTGCACAATTACGAAAAAGACTTCCCGGACACGGTAACCAAAATGGATGAGTATGCAAGGAGCCATTTGCAATTGTTCCAGCACATCAAAAAGACAAACAAGCAAATTGTAGACAACCCGCGATCTCACTAATATGCTTTAGCAAGGCTGCGTAACGTTGCACTCGCTCTGCCTTGCTTCTTTGTAACATTATGTCCGATTAACAATCCTGTCTCTGCCATAACGTCTGTGTTTTTGGCTCGTTACTGTAATAAATGCAGGTTATTTAGTGGTGGTCTGGCATTTGAAACCTACTTACCAGATAAATAACTAAACACAAAAACATACAACTATGACTCTGATTAAAAGAAACTACAAAACGTTAGATAACCTATTTGACGAAATGCTCAACGGTTCAGCTACCTGGGGGCGCGATAATAATGTTAGCCTTCCTGCGGTAAATATTTTCGAAAATACTGAGGCCTACGTGCTTGAACTTGTTGCTCCTGGTTTGCAAAAAGAAGACTTTAAAATTACCCTTGACAAAGGTTTACTTACCATCAGCTTCGAAAAACCAAACATGGGTAACAATACCGGGGATGTAAAAACTCTGAAGAAAGAATTTACTGTTTCAAGTTTTAAGAGAAGTTTTTCTATAGACGAGAAGATAAATACTGAAGCTATAGAAGCTAAATACGATAGCGGTCTTCTGAAACTTCACCTGCCTAAGAAAGAAGAGTTGAAACTTTCGCCCAGGCAAATTGCAATACAGTAAACGTTCTAACCTTTAATAGGTTGCATGAGTGCCGCCCGAAAACGGGCGGCTTTTTTCTTCTATGCTTGCAATGCATTTTTCTTATTTTGTAATGTTTTATAAATCTCCGCGACTAATAAATATGATGAAACAATTGATTTCGTTTGTGCTGCCGTTGGTTATAGGCTATCCGGGGCTTGCCCAGGAAAAGGAAGCGAGCAGCCTTTTTTGGAAAATATCAGGTAATGGTGCACAACCTTCTTACCTGCTAGGTACGATGCACCTCATGTGCCCCTCCGACATAGTGATGTCTGATCAAATGAAACAAGCCTTCAAATCTACAGAGAAGCTATATCTTGAACTGGACATGGACGATCCCCGGATGATGGTGGAAGCAATGGCAGGTATGAAAATGAGCGGAGATGAATCTTTGGATAGCCTGCTAGGCAAAGAAGAGTTTGACTCAGTGTCGGCAGTGTTTCAAAAACTAACAGGATTTCCGCTAACTTTTATGAAGAAAGCGCAGCCCATGATGTTGATGAGCCTTGTATATCCCTCGTTGCTAAACTGTCCTCCGCAGGGTTGGGAAACCAAACTAATGGCAATGGCTAAAGAGGAGAATAAAGAGATATTGGGATTGGAAAAAGTCGCTGAGCAGTTAGCGGTTTTTAACCAGATTCCTTACGAGGTGCAGGCCCGTATGTTTGTATCTACGTTAATGAATATTGACAGCACAAAAGAAGAGTTTCAGAAAATGGTAGCCACTTACAAAAGCAAAGACCTGGCAGCCCTTCATAAAATGGCAACAGAGGACGCCGACTTTAGCAAATATGAAGAATCAATGCTAGTAAACAGGAATAGAAACTGGATACCCGTTATTAAAAATGCGGTAAAAGAAAACTCTGTTTTCATCGCGGTAGGGGCGGCGCATCTTCCCGGTCAAACAGGTGTAATAGCGTTATTGCGAGAGCAAGGTTTCACCGTCGTCCCCTTACATGACTAGATGCAACTGCAGGAGAAATTCATAGCACTGTTACACCATCACCAGGGGATTCTGCATAAGATTTGTCACGTATATCGCGCAAAGGAGATAGACAGGGAAGACCTCTTTCAAGAGATCGCTTTGCAGGCTTGGAAAGCTTACCCTTCATTTAAAGGTGAATCCAAATTCTCAACCTGGCTTTACAGGGTAAGTATCAATACAGCCATAAGCTACTGCCGCAAAGAAGGAAGACAACCTTTAATGATAAGCACCGACGTTTTTCCAGATATTCCTGAAGATATCGATGATACTAATGCTCAATTTGCGGCTATGTATCAACATATGGAAGCACTAAGCGAAGTGGATAAAGCTATATTAGTGTTGTTTCTTGAAGATTATAGCTATGAAGAGATTGGAGAGTTGCTCGGTATTACAGCCAATAACGTGGCTGTAAAAATGAACAGGATAAAAACAAAATTGAGAGCGGAGGTACAAAAGCATTCCGGCGTTTAATGAACATGTATGGAATTGAACGAGCTAAAAATACTATTAGATAAAAGCGGGAACAAGCCAGAGGCGCGGAAAGACCTAACCGACCTAAATGCTTTATTAAATAAACGATCCGGTAGCCTGTTCGCCGGTATCAGGAGGAGTATCTGTTTCGAAATGCTGCTTGCGTTTGTGCTTATTATTGCTACTGCTCTGCTGGCTTTTAATACCGCAAGTTGGTCCCTGCGTATTTATTCGTCCATATTCTGTGTTGCATCCATCATATTTGTTGCTACACAGGCTTTGCTGCTTAAGAAAATAAATCTTCGGCAAAAGGAAGCCATTTCCTTGCGGCAAAGCATCCTGCAAACCTTGAGCATTATCCGCAACTATAGCAGGGCTTATTTCATTTTGTCAAATGTTTTGGTACCGGCTTGTTTGCTGTTAGCATTATACCTAAGCCTTGCGGATCCTGAAAGGGAAGGTGAGATATATACTATAACAAGTAAGCTGTTGCTTGCAGTAGCGATATTTACAGTTTGCATAGCCATGTACTTCATCAACAAATGGTACCTCGGCCGTTTGTTTGGAAACACTGCCGACAAATTGGAAGAACTGTTAAAGGAATTAGAGTAATAGGAGGAAGAAACCACATCGATAGCTACATTTGCTACAAACCGTTTAATCAATGGAAGCTTCAACTGTTTTCAACGCTGCCAAATCAGTGGAATACGCAATAGGCTCGGTAGTTAGCAAAACGATAATCAAAAAGACCACCGGCACTATCACACTTTTTGCTTTTGACAAGGGTGAGGGATTGAGTGAACATACAGCTCCCTTTGAAGCCATGATACAGGTATTAGATGGTCAGGCCGAAGTTACCATTGGCGGCAACCCTTATATGGTAACATCCGGTAACAGCATCATTCTTCCTGCCGGGATACCTCACTCGATCAAAGCTTTCGAAAGGTTTAAAATGATGCTTACCATGATAAAGAGTTAATGCCAGTAGCACTTGAAGGTGAAGATAACTTATTGGGTGCGGGTCGTTTGAAAAAGTAAGCCACTCAGCATCTGGAAAACAATGGTTTATCTGGCAGTCTACTTCCGAATGTTACTTTAATATTTTGTTACGGCCAGATCAGCTCCTTTTTTTCGGCGATTGCTTATTTTTGGTCTATGGGGTTTAGTAGTTCTACCAAAACAAGGGAGCAGTTCGACACAGATGTGCTTACAGATGTGCAGGAACCGTATCAGCTTATCGTCTGGAACGATGAGGTGAATACCTTTGATAACGTAATACAGGCGCTTGTTGATATTTGCGGCCATACCGAGCAGCAGGCCGAACAATGTGCGCTCATTATTCATTTTAATGGTAAATACGCCGTAAAAAGTGGGGAATACGAAGACCTGAAGCCGATGTGCGATGCTATTACCAATCGCGGTATCGGCGCTACCATCGAAGTGACGGTAAGTTAGATGCCCACCCTCCACGTTTTAGACGATCGTATCTGGTTTCCACCGGTTGAAGAGGCTTTGCCAGATGGCCTGTTAGCCATTGGCGGCGATCTTAGTGTAGCCAGGCTCATAGTTGCATATAAGAATGGAATATTTCCCTGGTTCCAGGAAGATATTCCGCTTTGGTGGAGTCCCAACCCCCGTTTTGTTTTATTCCCCGGAAAGTTAAAAGTCAGTAAAAGCATGCAGCAGTTACTGAAGCAGAACAAGTTCCATTTCACGGTGAATGACGCTTTTGAAGAAGTGATCACGCGCTGCAGTAAGGCTGAACGGCGAGGGCAGGATGGCACCTGGATAACGGAAGAGATGAAGGCTGCCTACATCACCCTCCATGAACTAGATGTAGCAATAAGCGCAGAAGCATGGCTCGATGGCGAACTTGTGGGTGGCCTATACGGTATTATGATGGGCAGGGTATTCTGCGGTGAAAGCATGTTTGCCTCCGTAAGCAATGCAAGCAAATATGCATTTATAAAGTTTGTTCAATGCTTGCAACAGGAGGGGGTAGAGGTAATAGATTGCCAGGTTTATACTGAACACCTGGAATCACTGGGTGCTGAAATGATCGATAGAGAAAGCTATCTAAGATATCTCCCGAAGGACTAGCTGCCTATATACCCGCTCATCTTCCCGTAAACCTTTATTCCTGCTGACTATCAATAGCCATTTGCTCCGCTACCAAAGGTTTTATCTCAATATCTTTCCACCCTTTTTGCCAGTCACCATTAATTACTAGTTTTCGCTCTTCCGCTAACTTTCTAAGGCGCCAAACAAGAAATGCATCACCTGTTTTATTCTTCATTTTGGAAAGTGCCTGGTTTAGTAGCTTGTTCAGCTTAACACCTTCACCTGTTACGAATTGCAGGAGCTCTTTATCGTAAAAGCTTTCGGGCATGCTTACAATCTTTTTCCCTCCTTCAAGTATCCGCACCATTGCGTTTTCTCCACACAATTTCTTCCACTCGTCGGGGTCAATTTCAAATTCGCTCAAAGTGATAGGCCTTGCAAGCTTCTTTGCTTTTAGAAATTCCCTGGGTTGTATCTCGAATAAATTTGCCGGGTAAAAGATGCTGCCTTTCTCGTTAATAAAAGGAAGATTGTTGAGGTATAGTACAAAAATGCGGCTCTGATATTCCTTCAACTGGCTCATCAGCCAGTAATAGCCGCTAACATCATGTTGGTTCTGTGCCATCCATATCCACGCTTGCAATTCCGGCTCTTCATCTAATTGCTTTTTTAGATTGTGTACCGTAAGTTTATCATCCACCTGTGATGCCTGTTCAGTATATGGAGAAAACTCCACTACATCCTGCCAGAATTGCTTCCTTGCCTGGAAGCCTTCAGCCTCGTAAATATTCGCAATCGGCCCCACCGCATAATCATCTTTTATTTCAACAATCGGCCCCTCTAACGCACTGTCCAGTTCCAGTGCTTTACCAAGCGCTGCTGCGTCTGCTTCCTGGAAAACAATATGAATCATGTACCAATATGTATTAAGCTGCAGGTAGAGCGTTTTCTTCTATAAGATCTAACTCTACTTTCAAATTATTAATGATAAACTCCTGGCGTTCCATAGTGTTCTTTCCCATGAAATATTCCAGTAGCTGCTGAATATGTTCGCCTTCCGCCAGGTGAACAGGTTGCGTTTTCATATCCTTGCCAATGAAACGCTCAAACTCGTTTGGCGAAATCTCACCTAACCCTTTGAACCGGGTTATTTCAGGCTTGCCCCCAAGTTTGCGGGTAGCTGCCTGTTTTTCAGATTCATCGTAACAATAGATTGTTTCCTGTTTATTACGAACGCGGAAGAGTGGTGTTTCCAGGATGAACACGTGTCCTTTTTTTACAAGGTCGGGGAAGAACTGTAAAAAGAAGGTCATTAATAATAACCGTATGTGCATACCATCCACGTCTGCATCAGTGGCGATTACTATTTTATTATAACGTAAGCCCTCTAGCCCGTCCTCAATGTTGAGGGCATGTTGCAAAAGGTTGAATTCCTCGTTTTCGTAAACGATTTTCTTAGTAAGCCCAAAGCAGTTGAGTGGCTTACCCCTGAGGCTGAACACGGCTTGCGTTTCCACACTCCGGGCTTTTGTAATGGATCCGCTTGCACTGTCCCCTTCAGTAATGAAGATGGTTGTTTCCTTCTGCTTTTCAAGGATGGCATCTTTTTCCTTACCAGAAGGTTCGTCGTTATAATGAAATTTGCAATCCCTCAGTTTCTTGTTATGTAGATTAGCTTTCTTAGCCCTTTCGTTGGCAAGTTTCCTGATCCCGCTTAGTTCTTTCCTTTCCTTTTCGCTCTGTTCGATTTTCTTTTTGAGTGCCTCGGCAGTGATAGGATTGCGGTGTAAAAAGTTATCTAACTCTTTACCCAGGAAGTCAGCAATAAAGTTCTTCATGCTCGGCCCGCCCTCAAATACATATTGGCTGCCCAACTTGGTTTTGGTCTGGCTTTCAAAAACAGGTTCCTGTACCCTTACGGATACGGCTGCTACAATACTCTGCCTGATGTCTGCGGCCTCGTAATCCTTTTTATAAAAATCCCGGATAGTTTTTACAAACGCCTCTCTGAAAGCTTGTTGGTGGGTACCTCCTTGAGTGGTGTATTGGCCATTCACAAACGAAAAAATATCCTCTCCATAATCATTGTTATGGCTAAAAGCCACTTCTATGTCTTCGCCCTTCAGGTGGATGATAGGATAGCGAAGTTCATCTTCGTTTGTTTTGCGCTGCAAAAGATCAAGCAGGCCGTTCTTAGAAATAAATCGTTTTCCGTTAAAATAAATGGAAAGGCCGGCATTCAGGTAACAATAGTTCCAAAGCTGATCTTCAATGTACTCGTACCTGTATTGAAAGTTGCGAAAAACGCTGTCGTCAGGCAGGAAAGTGATCAATGTTCCATTGTTTTCGCCTGATGCGCTTTCCTTATGTTCCTTTACGAGCACACCTTGTTGAAACTCTGCTGCTTTCCCTTTCCCTTCCCTAAAGCTTTCTACTTTAAAATAGGAACTCAAAGCATTCACCGCCTTGGTACCGACCCCATTCAGTCCTACGCTTTTTTGAAAAGCCTTACTATCGTATTTGGCGCCTGTATTTATTTTGCTTACAACGTCCACTACCTTACCTAGCGGTATCCCACGGCCATAGTCCCTTACAATGATGGTTTTATCCTTGATTGTAATTTCCACCTGCTTTCCATAACCCATGGTGTATTCGTCTATGCAGTTGTCCAACACCTCTTTCAACAGCACATAAATTCCGTCGTCCGGTGCTGAACCATCGCCTAGTTTTCCGATATACATACCGGGCCTAAGTCTGATATGCTCGCGCCAGTCCAGGCTTTTAATACTGTCTTCGGTATATTCTGCCGAGGGTCTAATTACAGTGTCTGCCATTTTGCTATTATTTTTCCCTGCACTTTTTGCCATACACACGTCTCCTGTTGTGCGCAAATATAAAAGAGTAAAGCGCTTTCAGGCGGGAGCTTTTTTACACCTATGTTCATTGCATAAATGTTAAATTGGCCCGCTTTGTAAAACCTTTAACCACAATACGGTAGGTGAATAACTAACTTACGGCATGCCTTTGATAACGCCTGAACGACGTAAAATTTATACAACCACTGAGAAAGTGCTCGTTTGGGTGTTTGGAATACTGGCAGTTATCCCGCTCACTCCATTCGTTTGCCGGTATATTCCCCCGGTGGTAATAGGGGAGTGGAACATTGACATGTTGATAGCCCTTATCATTGCCTTTGCAATCATGCGGCTTTTTATTCACCTGGTCAAACCCCTGGTAATTCCCGTCTTTTTACTCATGTTGGTGGTTTTCAGTTATAACCAGTACACAGGTAAGTATGCCTTTACTAATATGGTAAGCGACTACAAGGCAATCGTTGAGCATAACTGGACGGTTAGAGAAGAAAAACAGACCGACCTGATTAGCCTTGATCCATCTATGTTCGATAAGCCAAACAACCGGACAACGAGGCTGGTAATGGCTAAAATGCAATACACAGATTCAACGGTTAGAAACTTTGCAGTCAAGAATTCGTTGCAACACTTTAGGGAGTACAGGAATAAATATGGGATGGTAACCAGGCAGCTATCCTTGTTCAAGCATATCAATGAAAATTTCAATTATGTGCCCGATGCTTTAAGAGATGAATATTTCGCCACCCCCAGAGAAACAATCCTGAACGGGCTCGGAGGCGATTGCGATGACCATAGTATATTAATGGCAAGTGCCATGATGTCCATAGGGGCCAAGTGCCGGCTGGTAGTGATAGAAGGGCACATGTACCCGGAATTGTATGTGGGCAGCCGTGACGATTACGAGGTTATGCAACAAGCCATCGTCCAGCTCTTCAGGGATGTAAAGGTGGACAAAATCTTCTACCACGAAACCAACGGAGAATATTGGATTAACCTCGATTATACGGCCAAGCACCCCGGGGGACATTACCTAAATAATAATGTCAGGTACATTATCAATTTATAACAACCACATAGTCTTCACTTGACTCCAACCGGACTATTTGTCCCTTACCCCTACTTTGTTTACGATTTACTACTCCTTCTTTCCGCCCTGCAAAAACGGCTTAAGAAAATCTAAAGGCACCGGGAATATCGTGGTAGAATTATTCTCCACGGCTATTTCTCTCAACGTCTGAAGATACCTTAGCGTAAGCGCACTCGGCTGTTCTCCTAACACCCTCGCGGCATCAGCAAGACGCTGCGAAGCCTGGAACTCACCCTCTGCAGATATCACTTTACTCCTGCGTTCCCTTTCTGCTTCCGCCTGCTTAGCCATTGCCCTCTGCATTTCCTGCGGCAAATCAATTTGCTTCACCTCTACGTTCGTAACCTTCACACCCCATGGCTCAGTTTGTGCGTCTATTATCTGCTGCAGTTGATGGTTAATCTTATCGCGTTGTGAAAGTAGATCGTCCAGTTCGCTTTGGCCAAGCACACTTCTTAGCGTTGTTTGCGACAACTGTGATGTTGCTACCAGGTAATTCTCCACTTGCACAATAGCCTGGTCCGGTTGTACCACTCTAAAATAGATAACAGCATTCACCTTGATGGATACGTTGTCCTGTGTTATTACATCCTGTGGCGGAACATCCATTACCACGGTACGAAGGCTCACTTTTACCATCTTCTCCAGGATAGGAATAAGGATGATAAGCCCCGGGCCTCTTACGCCAACCAGGCGTCCCAGCCTAAAGACTACGCCTCGCTCATACTCGTTAAGTACGCGTACAGAGCTGGCCAGGATATAAAGGAAGAATACGACCGCTATGACAATACCAAAGGGAAAATCTTGCATAAAATAGTTTTTATGATGAAACGTTATTTACAGGTTTTACTATAAGCGTAAGTTTATCTACAGCGATTACTTCTACCGTTGAGGACTGATCGATAGACCCTTCCAGTGCCTTTGCATTCCAGGTTTCGCCCTGTACTACCACCGTGCCATTCGGCTGGAGCGGAGCAACAGCTTTTCCTTGCTTACCAATCAGTCCTTGTACTCCGGTGGTGGGTTTGAGGCGCTGTCCTCGGACAGCCATGGTTACAAGAAATACAAAGAACAAGGCCGACACTACCGAAGTGGAAATGATAACCGACGTAGATATGCGAACAAATTCAAGTCCCGAAGATGTCTTGATCAACATCATAGACCCCAGAACCAGAGCAATCACACCTCCCACAGCTAGTAGCCCATGACTCGTTATTTTCACTTCGAGTATAAATAGCACAATGGAGAAAACGATAAGAGCAAGCGCTGCATAGTTAAGCGGTAAGGTATGCATAGAGTAAAAGGCCAGAATCAGGCAAATGACACCTATTATTCCGGGAACCATTGTGCCGGGACTATACAGTTCGAAGAGGATGCCATAGAACCCGAGCATCATGAGTATATAAGCCACATCAGGATCGCTGATGAAGTCTAGTAGCTCTTCAATAAACGACATTTCTACCTGTACCAGTTGAGCTCCCGCTGTCTTAAGTTGCACTAGTCTTCCATCTACTTCCACCTGCCTGCCGTGAACGCTGTCGAGAAGACTACTAATATTACTGCTAACAATATCAATCACCTTAGCTTCCAGCGCTTCATCGTCAGTGATAGAAACACTGTACCTCACTGCAGCTTCTGCCCATTGGAAGTTTCGTTTGCGCTTATCAGCAATAGCTCTTATGAACGCAGCAGCATCATTGGTGGCCTTGCTGTTTAAAATTGAGTCATTGTTACCTTGCATGCTTACAGGATGCGCTGCACCAATGTTAGTAGATGGCGCCATAGCTGCAATATGCCCAGCCATGGTTACAAAGAGACCTGCAGAACCTGCATGCGCCCCACCGGGAGCTACATAAACAATAACGGGCACCGGTGATGATAATATGTCGCTTACAATTACCAGCGAACTCTTCAGCAAGCCGCCTGGAGTATTTAACTGCACTACCAAAGCCTGTGCATCTTCCTCAACAGCTTTTTGGATACCGTTTTTAATAAATGCGGCGGATGCAGGATTGATGGAACCCTCCACCTTTATCACCACCACCTTCTGGGAGATAGAGATAAATGGAGCAAATAGCAGAAGCAGAATAAATAGTTTTCTCAATACTTCCCCCGGCTTTAGTCTCGAAGATACGAAGTAAACAGTGGCT
>JAEZDR010000153.1 GCA_023433265.1 Bacteroidota bacterium
TTTGGCGCACCTACTGAAAATGGTCGCCAAACAGCAAGCGTGGTAGAAGCTAATAAGCTGGCAGGAACAAACTATTACAACCCTGCATGGGGATACCAGATGGGCAAGAAAAGGAATGCTAACGTGGCTAAAACCAACCAGCCTTTCGCAATCCTCACGCACGACTTCCGCCTGAATAATAATACCAACCTGGTAACAGCCGCCAGCTTCTCAGCCGGCGAAAGGACGACCACAGCTTTAGATTGGTATAATTCAGCAGACCCAAGGCCTGATTATTATCGCAACTTGCCAAGCTACCAGGAAGATCCTTATTGGCAGGGCCAGGTGCGGGATGCAATCCTTGCTAATCCAAACCTGTTACAGATCGATTGGCATAAGCTTTACGAATCTAACAGGAATAATGCAAACAATACTGTTGCAGGTGTTCCTGTACCAGGCCTTCGTTCGCGCTACGCGGTACAAGACCGTGTTAACTACACTACACGCTTTGCTTTCAACTCAGTACTCAACAAGAGAATCAACGATAACATTGATTTCTCTGCAGGAGCCAACTTTCAATGGCAGAAGAACCATTACTTCAATCGCATAAATGATCTTTTGGGCGGCGACTGGTGGTTAAACGTTAACCAGTTTGCAGAAAGGGATTTCCCTAATAACCAGGTTATCAACCAATGGGATGTAGATAATCCTAACAGATTAGTTGGAAAAGGTGAAAAGTATGGCCACGATTATGATATCAATATTCGCCGTGCGGCTGCCTGGGCACAAGGTGTATTTAAAACTACCATGTTCGATTTCTTCCTTTCGGGCGAATTATCTAATACATCGTTTTTTAGAGAAGGATATAATAGAAACGGCCTGTATCCAAACAATTCGAAAGGTAAATCTGCTTCCCAAGACTTTGTTAACTATGCCCTCAAAGGTGGTGTTACATACAAGATTAACGGGAGGAACTACGTTTACCTGAACGGTACCTACCTTACAAGGGCTCCTTTCTTTGATAATGTATACGTTGCGCCAAGAACAAGAGACTTTGTTCAGCCAAATACCAGCAGCGAGAAGATATCGAGTATGGAAGGCGGATACGTTTTAAATAGTCCAAGAGTAAGAATGAGAGTTTCAGGCTACTACACCAATTTCGACGATCAAATGAACGTACAAGGGTTCTATCACGATGTGGTGCAGAACTTTGTAAACTACGCTATCAGCAACATCGATAAAGTACATGTCGGCGGTGAGTTCGGTGTTGAAGCTAAAGTTATTCCTAACGTAACAGTAAACGCAGCAGCAGCTCTCGGGCGTTATTATTATAATAGCAGGCAGAAAGCTACCGTTACAGTTGATAACGCATCTAGTGTTCTGGATGTTAACCAGGCTAACCAAACAGTTTACTCGGAAGGTTTCAGGGTAGCATCTACGCCCCAGGAAGCTTATTCACTGGGTGTTACTTACCGCTCTCCTAACTATTGGTTCGTAAGCTTAACAGGTAACTATTTCGACCAAATGTGGTTGGAGTTCAACCCTATCAGGCGTACTACAAATGCAGTGGAAGGGCTTAATCCATCTACCGATCCAAAAGATGCGGCTTTGCTACGTGAGATTGTTGGACAGACTCAGTGGGATGCGCAGTTTACGCTTGACTTCTTCGGTGGCTATTCTTATAAACTGCCTAAGAAAAAGTTCCATATGGGCAACAACGCTTTCCTTGTTTTCAATGTGGGTGTAAATAACATTTTGAATAACAAAGAAATCATCACAGGCGGTTTCGAGCAATTGCGCTTCGATTTCGAAACAAGGAACGTAAACAAGTTTCCTCCGAAGTTATATTATAGCTACGGCCTTAACTACTTCGCGAGTGTAACGCTTCGATTCTAACAACAATACAAAAAGTCAAATAAAGATATTATGAAAACAAAATCAATAATGTGGTTCAGCAGCCTCGCTGTAATGCTCACAGCGGTGTTTGCATTAGGCTGTAACAAAAAGTTCGACGAGCCACCTACCGGCGATAACACTGACCCGGATATTACAGCTACCACTACAATAGCTGAACTGAAGAATGCTTACGCCCTGCAGAGTGGACAAGCGGTTCAAATCACAGGCGGCAAAATCATCAAGGGTGTGGTTGTAGGTAACGACAGGAGCGGAAACATCTACAAGACATTATATATCGATGACGGAACTGCCGGCCTTCCGATTTCTCTTAACACAACCGGCCTGTACAATACTTACCCTGTAGGCAGGGAAATCTTCATTCGTACAGATAGCCTCTGGTTGTGGAACACGAACAGCATGATTACAATGGGAGTAAGAACAATGGTTAATGGCGCCCCGGTTTATGGCGGTATTCCTCCTGCTTTCATTGATAAGTATATCGTGCGTGGCAAAACAAACCGGACAGTTCCTATACAAGATGTTACTAACATCAGCCAGTTGAACAACACTTACCAGGGCCGCCTTATCAGGCTGCAGGATATGGAAGTTGCGACAGGCGATCTTAATAAGACATTTGCTGATACTTCAGCAAACAAAGGCGACATCAACATCAATTTCCAGAACTGCGATAAGCAAGCTATCATAGCACGTAGTAGCGGTTATGCAAACTTTGCAGGCGTAAAGGTGCCTTCAGGCCGTGGCGAAATGATGGCAATCTACACAGTATATAATGCCACTAAACAGCTTGTAATTCGCGATACTTCTGACCTTAAGTTCACCCAACCTCGTTGTGGAGCGGTTAATCCGGCTGACTTTAAGTTCGTTACAATAGGGCAGTTAAGAACGATGTTCAATAACGGTCAGACTGATATCCCTGACAGCACTGCTTTCCGCGGTGTGATAGTATCGAGCACCACAAACGAAGCGGCAGGTAATTATCGTATCCAGGACGCAACTGCAGGTGTTCAAATCAGGTTCGCAGTAGGCGCAAATCCTAATGCAGTTTTAGGCGATAGCATGATAGTAAACGTTTCGAAGCTTAAGCTTGAACTGTTCCCTGCCGGTAATGGCGATCTGCAAATCAACAACGTAACCTCAGCCACCATGTTGGGTACTGGTTCTATAACGCCAAGGATTGCTACTGTTGCTGAAATCAACGCAAACGTAAATAACTGGGCGTCTACGGTGGTTAAAATCAATAATGTAACTATTGCCGTAGGTACTTCCAGCGGTACAGGTACTAACTATACTATCACGGATGCAACGGGTTCTATCCAAACATTCGTGCGTACTACATCGGGTATCACAATGCCTCCGGCAGCTTCTTCGATTACCGGTTACGTATCTATCTTCAGTGGCACACCGCAACTTACCTTGCGCGTTCAGGGCGATGTAGTTGCTTCCACTTCTCCAACACCGATTGTATCTACAACAGCTATCTCCGGTATATCTCAAACAGGCGCTACTTCAGGTGGTAACGTTACTTCTGAAGGAACTTCTGCAGTTACAGCAAGGGGGGTAGTTTGGAGTACATCACAAAATCCTGATATCAGCCTCAGCACTAAAACAAATGACGGCGCTGGTCCTGGTACTTTCACCAGTGTAATTACCGGATTAACAGCAGGCGTTACTTACTATGTAAGGGCTTATGCTACTAACGCTTCTGGTACATCATATGGCAACCAGGTTTCATTTACCACAGGAACCACTTCTGGCACTGTTACAACAGAAGATTTCGAAACAGGTAGCAAGAGCAGCTACGCTGCAGCTTCTGTTACCCTCACAAGCGGTTCCTGGATGTTTAGTGATGCCGTTATTGGCATCACCGCAGGTAGCGATATCTTTAATGGTGCAAAAAGCGCAAGGATCCGTGGAACCGTTGGTTCTAACAATGGCTACATCGAAACAGAGTTTGCCATCCCAGCTCTTAAGAAAGTAACCGTGCAGCACGCGCAAACAAACTTCAATGAGGGTACGGGTGCAGTGACTCCTTCCATCGAGCTTTGGATTTCTAAGAATGGCGGCGCCTTCACTAAAGTGGGAACCACTGCTACCAGTGTAAAAGGAACATTCACAACTACAACCTGGGATGTAAATGCAGTTGCAGGTGAGAATGTGAAAGTGAGAATCCTTAATACTTCAAGCGTTACAGGTACAACCGGCGCCACTTACCAGGTTCGTGTAAATGTTGATGATGTCAAGTTCGATTACTAATTCAATAGCTTCAACATAAAAAAAGCTGCCCCTATCGGGCAGCTTTTTTATTTATTTATAGCTTTCCTACGCAGCTATTTCAATCATAATGCGGCATTCCTTAGCGCACGCAATGCAACTTGAAGCACAATCCCTGCAGGCCTGTAGTGCATGCTTGCTACATTCAAGCGCACATTCCTCGCAAAGCTCAGCACACATCCGGCATAACTCTTCCGCCCGCGTTGTGCCAAGGTTCAATAACTCCGATGCCGACTGGCATAAAGCAGCACACCGGATAGTTAATTGAATGCACTCAGAAAACTGCTGTACGTCCTCAGCTTTCGCGCATGCATTAGCGCAATGGTTGCATAGCCATGCGCACTTAACGCAGGCCTCTATGCAAGCCTGGTAATTCTGAAACTTAGAGATCATGTCGATGGTGTTAGATTTTAAAAGAAGATGATTAGCGTCAAACACTGCACCATAATCAAGCAATACCAGGCATTAGACCTCCTTTCAATTAGAACGGCCTCATTACCAGCAAAATGTCTTTTTAACTCGACTAAGCCTACTTAAGGAGGCTTGCAGCCGACATCAAGCCACCTTAAACCGGCTAAAAGTCTGCCTATAGGCCACCTTAAAACTCCCTGGAGCTTACCTTAACTTATCTAAAAGGTACTTAGTGCTTGCTTAGTGGTACCATATCCTTTATTCTTACCTTTAATGGTCAAGACAACTCCGGAAATATGGCAAAGGAAAAGAAACCCCTCGCATCCATCCAGCCCGGCGAACAAGTGCTGGGAGGGTCATCTAAGTATATAAACGAGAAACGTAGAACCTCTAACCTAAAGCCTAAACAACAAACCGGGGAAGTTGCGCCTTACTCTTATTGCAACGAGGTAGACAAAGCTTTAGGAAAAGAAATGAGCCGGCACCGCACACTCCGTACTTGCCTCGATCCATTTTCGCAGGAGTGGAAGGACACCAGCCCGGAAGAGAAGCTTCAAATAATGCAAAAAATTATTCAGTCAGGTACAGACATCAATCGCCTGCTAAAAGACTATAAGAAGACGTACAAGGCTATGAACAAAATGCACGTCGTTTACAGCCTGGAAGATGGCCTGCTTGCTATGCTGCGAATAGCTTTACAAAAAGATGTCCGCGTAAAAGGCGCCTAAGTTTATTATTTAGGTACTGCAGAGAAATTGCCCTCTGTAATGGCAACAGTATTGCCTGCACCATCTTTGGCTGTAACAGTAAAAGTTCCTGTTAGCTTGTCGTTGGCCATCGATGTTAGCTTTATCTCGCCACTCTCACCCGCTATATTGGTTCCGGGATTCGTGTAGTATTGAAAGCCTGCTTCTCCTGCCGCTGAAGGATTAGCTTTTACAGCGTACGTACCAGCTGCAGTTCCATACATATCTATTTCAATATTCTTGTAACTACCTGCAGATGTTTCCTCCCACAAAATCCTCATCCGGTTTGTACCAATCATGATCCACTTGGCATCCTGCGATATCAATGTGCCATCCTTCTTGAAACATAGATTCTTGCCGTTGCAGGCTCCGCTGTTGGGGTTATCACTTTCCTTTTTACATGCCATAAACACTCCTGAAAGAAGACCGATGGCAAGGATAATTGAGATTGTTGTTTTCATTGCTTCATTTATTTCGGAGTGAAATTATCCGTATAGCTGCTTTTCTAAATACCGTGAATTGGGTATATTAAACAAAGAGTGTCTCAAAAGTTTAAAAAAATGCCTATGAAGGCTCTGAGAATCAAGTAAAGGTCTCCATCAGGGATAAAATACTTGAGTGGGTTTACTTAGTTTATCCCCTGTGCCTACCAACCGCGCCTCAAAGGAATTCGATGCCTATTATAACGGGGTTGATTCAAGGTTATTACCGGTTTAGGTTGAGCTTAATACGCTTTAGATACGCTGCAGATACGCTG
>JAEZDR010000159.1 GCA_023433265.1 Bacteroidota bacterium
CAAAAAAACATTCAAGAGTAAAGCCAACTCTATTTAGCAGGGAGTTTGAATTAAAGAAAATCAACAGAGAAGTGCTAATACACTTCTCTACCTATCATCTTTCAAACGACTTTGTTGAGGGTGAAGAAAAATTAGAAGTTGACACCGAAGAAAATATTTTATCACAGCAGCAGGACTTACATGCGAAAGTTTATGCTTACAAAAATGGTTGGGATGCCTATTTACTTTTAGGTTCGGCAAATTGCAGCAAGCGAGCAATGGAAAACAATGTTGAGTTTATGATTCAATTGAAAGGAAAGAATTCCAAAATTGGTCCTGATGCAATCTTCTCCGAGTTGGTAAACAAAGACCTTCAAATATTCCAACAGTATTCAGGAGCAGAAGAACTTTCAGAGCAAGAGAAATTATTAGACGAGCAAGAACAAGAATTACAGAAACTGAAAATTGAGTTGGTGAATGCTGCATTAAATGCAAGAGCATCAAAGCAAGAGGATTCAAACTTTCAGATTGACCTTGAATTTAATTTGAAAGGAATCAAAGCCAATCCCAAAATTGAAATCACGGCAAATCTCCTTAACAGCGAACAAAAGCAAACACTTCAAGTTGGAGAAAATAATAATTGGGCAACATACAACATTGGTGAGTTAGACCTTTCTTGCTTTTTGATTCTTGAATTGAAACTCAAAGGTTCTTCAGTCATATTAAGATTCGCAATGAAAATTGAGATTGCGAATTTACCAAGCACAAGAAGCACCAAAATATTCAGAGACATTATTTCTAACACGGCAAACTTCTTCAAGTATATCCGCTTCTTGTTGGCTGAAAATTATTGGGATGAACAACTTTCTTTCGGAGAAGGAAACGAAAAACATTCTGATGGAAGTTCATTTGGATTTTATTTCAGCGAAGAACCGATTTATGAAAATATGTTGAAAGCAGTTTCAAGAGAACCAGAGAAGTTAACCGAGATAAAAAAAGTGATGGATAAACTTAGCGAAGAAGAAAACAAGGAAACACCAATTATTCCGCAGGACTTCAAAGAACTTTGGAATGTATTTGACGAAACACAGCGAAAGAAATAATGACAATTAACTCCAACAATCACTTAAAAGATTTTCAGGAAGCAACAGTAGATTATGTTTTCCAACGATTCACCGATTCCCAAAATCAGTGCAACCGTTTTTTAGTTGCTGATGAAGTTGGTTTGGGAAAAACTTTAGTCGCAAGAGGAATTATTAAAAAGTTTTACGACCATTTTAAAAGCATCGGCAAACCTCAACTGAATGTAATTTACATCTGCTCAAATCAAAGTATTGCAAGCCAAAACATTGGCAGATTGAATATTGAGAAGCAAAAGGGATTTGCACCAACACAAATAAATCGGATAAATGATTTAGCAATTACACAAGTTCAAGAAGCTAAAAGTTCTTTTCTTCAAATCATTGCACTTTCACCAAACACCTCTTTCAATATTTCAAGAGGCGGAGGCATTGTAAAGGAAAGAGCAATCCTATTTCATATACTTTGCAAGCATGAAGATTTTTCAAGTTTCAGAGAAAAATTGAAAAAGATTTTCCGCTTAGATGTAAGCGAGGCAAATTGGAATTGGTGGTCAAGCAGAGATAATTGGGTAAATACATCTTTACGAGAAGAAATTATTTCGAAATTCAATTCTGCTTTAAATTCCAAAAATGCTCTTCATAATCAACTCCTTTCAGCTTGCGAAGAACGTTTCAATAATAACGAACAGTATTCATACAGACGGATAATTGGCGGACTACGAAAATTACTTGCTTCTGTTTGTGTAGAGTATTTGAAACCTGACCTAATAGTCATGGATGAGTTTCAACGCTTCAAATACATGATTGATTTGGAGGAGGACAGTGATGTAAAACTAATCACTGAAAGTTTATTTACTAATAGCCGAATCAAAATTCTTTTGCTTTCAGCAACGCCTTATAAAATGTATGCTTTGCAAAGTGACGAGGAAGAAGGCGAAAGTCATTTTGAAGAATTCAAATTCATTGTTGACTTTCTTCTCAATGATGAAGCAAAGAAGAATGAATTTCTTGAAGCATGGAATGAATATTCAAAGTCATTACTTCATCTTGAACAACGAAATTGGAGCTTAATCAAAGAGGAAAAGAAAAAAGTTGAATCCCTTTTGAGAAGTGTTATCGCAAGAACCGAACGAATCACAGTTTCAGATGATAAGAATACTTTGCTTCACCCATCACCATTAAATACGATTTTGATAAAGCCGACTGACATTAGAAGTTTTATTTCGGCTGATTCAGTTGCTTCAAAATTGAATGATGTAAATAGTCCAGTTGAATACTGCAAATCATCACCGTTTCCTTTTTCTTTCATGGAAGGTTATCAGTTGCAAAGAATCACTCAGAAGGAAATTGCAAACGGCAATGATGAAATAAAAAGTGCTTTAAGAAAAAACAAAGATTCGTTTCTGCCGATTGAAAAAATGAATGACTACCAACCGATAGAAAATCCAAATGCAAAACTGACTTATCTCTTAAACGATATTCTTTACAATGGTGGAAGTGATTTGCTTTGGATTCCACCTTCGCTACCCTATTACCAGTTTGATGAAGCATACAAAGGCAAAGAGAGTTTTTCAAAGACATTGGTTTTCTCTTCTTGGATAATGGTTCCTAAAATGATTGCCGCATTATCTTCTTATGAATGTGAACGTTTGACAATTGGAGATTCAAAAGCAATCAACAATGCGGAAGAAAGAACCGAAAGAAAGTATTTTCATACGGGCTCTGAAAGGCAACCAAAGGCACGATTAAGGTTTAGAATTGAAAACAACAATTACAGCACTCTTTCAAATTACGCTTTGCTTTACCCATGTATTTCGTTAAGTGAAATTTGGGAACCGTTAAACAAATTTCAATCTTTAGTAGAATTGATTGAAGAAACAGTTACGAAGATTCAACCTCTAATCAATCAAATCAACATTCAGGAATTCACAACCGAACCAAATAAAAAAGATGATGACCGTTGGGCACTTATCTACATGCTTCTCTTAGACAGGAGAAACAAAAAAGAAAAAGTAAATCAATTCAAAGATTCCGAAAGTGAAGTTGATTGGGATTGGTTTAATAAGGATGAAGAAACTTCTGTTGCGAATCAGTATTATGAAAAAGTTTTCGGTGATATACTTTTTGCTGAAACCCCTAAAGATATTCCTGTATGGCAATTAGCTTCTGGTTACAAGCAAGACAATCCATTAAGAAATATACTTCAAGACTTAAAACTGGGACACCCCCCTGCTGACATTGCCAAACAATTGGCTTACCTGACTATAGCTTCACCTGCAATTTGTTCTTACAGGTTATTGAGTGCATTTACATCTACACAGAAGCAATTTGACTTCATTGCTTTTTACGGAGCGTTCAGAATTGCTGACAGTTTCAGGAAATTTTTCAACGGGTCAGAAAACATTGCAGTCATTGATAAATATTCAGACGGCAAAAAATCTTACTGGCAAAACTTGCTGGCGTATTCTGCCTCCGGAAATTTTCAATCAATGCTTGATGAGTTTGCAACGGCAATGATTGACCACAACGGTCTTTGGGATTACTCCCTTGAAGATAAGTTGAGTAAATTGGTTGATTTGGTTTCTGGCAATATAGGCTTGAGAACCGTTTCTGTTACGGGACACACTTACGAGAGTTTTATTAAAGAATCAAAGCCCAAACATTTCCGTTGCCATTTTGGAGTTGCATTGAATCACTCTTTAGACAATGAGAAAGATGTTATGCGTAGCGACAGTGTAAGAGATGCTTTCAATTCTCCTTTCCGACCTTTCATTCTTTCAACAACCTCAATCGGACAAGAAGGGCTTGACTTTCATTTGTATTGTAGAAAAATTCTTCATTGGAATTTGCCAGCAAATCCAGTTGACTTTGAACAAAGAGAGGGAAGAATAAATCGTTTCAAGAATCTTGCAATCCGTCAAAACCTTGCTGTAAAATACCGAGACAAATTAAAAGGAGTAGATTCAGCAACTGCCTGGAATCAACTCTATCAATTAGCCATTGACATTGAGAAAGGAAACAAATCTGACTTAGTTCCTTTTTGGCATGTTGAACCACAAAACATCTTTATTGAAAGACAAGTTCCGACAATCCCTTACAGCAAAGAAGTGAAGAAGTTAAAGAATTTATTGAAAACAATTTCAGTTTATAGAATTGCTTTGGGACAGCCACGCCAAGAAGAATTAGTGAACCACTTAATTGAGAACTTTGGGGAAGAAGAAATTGAAAAAGTTCAATCGGAATTATTAATAAATCTTTCACCATACAAATCTAGATGAAAAGCCAACACACAAAAGCACACACATTTGCATGCCGCACAAGCCAACGCACAGACCAAAGCTTGCAAAAAAGTGTGCTTTTTGCCGACCCAAGAAAAAATTCAATTTATTCTTCGTCCACCCTTCGGTGTTTTAATTTTTTTGCAACCGCACAACCCACGACAGACAAGCACTCAGAAAGTTTATTGCAGACCTTAACTGGACAGTGGAACTTGACACGGACGACAGAAGCACGAACCGCTAACAAGGTATTGCCAAAAGCGGGGGTGACGAACTTCTATGACAGTTTAGTGCTTAACCGAACTTTAGCTTTTCAAATCAACAGTAGTGCTAAAATGCCCCGCCTTCGGCAATACCCGAACCGTTGTACGTCACCCTATTGAAACATCCTGCAAATATTTAAGCATCCATGACTTTGCCGAACCGACCCAACGCTATTTTTAGCACATGGCAAGGCGCACAAATCCTGACACAAAGCCAACCTTGCCAAGAGCTAAAAATACCAACGCACAGCCCACCCACTCCGGCTGACGAATATCTATCATCTGTAGCAATGCAATTCAGCAACATACCATTACTGGACACCAAGGCCCACCCACCACCCAACAGACAGAACACTATATCTGCGACTGTTTGACACTTGGCGACAAGATTGAGTATAGCGACGAAGCAGTTAAGAACATTGTATACAATATTGCGGATCCAGAAATAAATACAGGGTATCAAAGTGATTCCGATATAAAATATTTCTTAGATCTAACGAGACCTGTATAGCTAAGTATATACGAATAACTTCCCCGTAACTGCCGCTAACATGGTATTTCTGCGGGTGCAAGCTTCAACAGCCTGGAAGAAGTAAGCGTTGTACGCGAACAGAATCTAGCATTTGCCTCATCCCCTGCCCTTCTCCATAAGGAGAAGGGCGCCCCAAGTTAGAGGATGATTGTAGGGTATGGATAAAAGCGAGGTAAACCAGCGGGTACGCAACCCGCCGTTAGCAAGTATAGTCGTAAAAGGTTTAAGGAACCACCACGATATCTGTGAACGTACCGGCTACAGACGTAACGCCACCGGACGCTGATCCACTTCCCTGGAAACTGCCAGACATCTTTCCGTTTGCGTTGGCTGTAATAATAACATTACCGGTAGAAGGAATAAAATAGGGTGTAACCTTGGTATAGGTAATTACATTGCTTCCACCAAGTGCGTAGGTGTCCGGTGTAGTTCCGCTAAGGTTAATTTCGAAAACAGTACCCGTGGAGCTTGCTGCAATCAGCGTTTTATACTGCGTAGAAAATGTTGCAGTTGATGCGGTTTGAACTGTGGTGCCACCATTCTCTGTCCAGGTAAACCCCGCAGTAACCTGTGGTTCTGATTCATCTTTCTTACAGGAAACTAAAGTGAGTGATACTGCAGCGATACATAATGCCGTTTTTAAAAATGTTCTCATGATAGTAGTTTTACTAAGCAAACCTACCCATGTGAAACAAGCTTCGCAATAACGCATTTGTAGTATAAAAGCACCACCATCTTAACAGCGAAGCCTACTACCTGAGTATTTTCTCCATCTTCCTGCCTTTAGCCAGTTCATCTACCAGTTTATCAAGGTATCGCACCTGTTGCGTGAGGGGATCTTCAATTTCTTCTACCCTATACCCGCAGATAACGCCTGTAATTTGGCTTGCATTGGGGTGTAAGGTTGCCTGCTGAAAGAAGGTTTCGAACGTAACCTTTCCTGCAATCAGTTGTGCAAGCTTATCATCATCATAACCGGTCAGCCACTTAATAACTGTGTCCAATTCTTCTTTAGTCCTTCCCTTCCGCTCTACTTTCTGCACGTACAAAGGATATACAGAAGCGAAAGTCATGTTGGCAATGCGTTGCCGTGTTTTTTCAGTGATGTCCATTGCTGCGAGGAGAATTTAAGCACGAGCAATTTAAACAAAATAGGCTTGCAGCTTTTCATTTCTTTTAACGGTTACCTTTTTTCTTTTGGAAGTATCAATACAAAAGAGAGATATGAAAAGCCATTTAAAACTTTCCCTGTACAGTGCACTTGCCGTGATCGTTATTGTCCTTTACGGATGCTCAGGCGGGTACGAACGTGGCGCTGCCGAGGTTGCACTTAGCGATACCACTTCTGTTTATGGGTTCAATGGAAACGAAGCAAAGCTGGTAAAAACAGCAGGCATACATCTTAAGGTGAAGCATGCCGAAGAAGCTACCCAGCAGGTGGCTGCATTAGCACGGAGCTATGGAGGAATGCTTTTCAGTTACCAGCTTAGTGCAAATGATTTGAATAGCACGGAGGTGAAACTGTCTGATGATTCTTTGCTTGTAATTACTGCTTCTTCACCGCAATCCTCCATCACCGCCAGGGTGCCCTCGCAACACCTTGAACAGTTTATGTTTGATATAGCAAGCGTTGGATATTTTACCGGCAGCGCACATTTAAAAATAGAAGACAAAAGCCTGGTTTACCTGCAGCATGCACTTATGCAAGCTAACCGGGAAAATGCAGTGAAGAACAATACCCAACAGCGTAAGCCTCTTGATGCGAAAGGAATGCTGCAGGTAAAGGATGAAGCCATAGAAAAGGAAGTTTCCAGGCGGCAGATTGATGGTGATGCTAACTACAGCAACGTAAGTTTACTGCTATACCAAAACCCCGTGATTAGAAAAGAAAAGATAGCCAATCATAACATCAGCGACTACCAGCTTCCATTCTTCACAAGGCTCGCCCACAGTGTCGGGAATGGCTGGCAGATGTGTTTATCGTTCCTGCTAACTATCATTAACCTTTGGTTTGTTCTACTGCTTATCGTAACGGGTGTTGCTGCTTACAGAATTTTACATCGTAAGTATAGGTTCCTGCAAACATCTAAGCCATAAATCATTCGTGTCAATCATCAGGTACCTGGTGCAAATAGAAAAGCCCCTGCTATGGGGCTTCTCTTATAACTACTGTAATAAACTTATTTCTTCAGGTACATTACCTCTTTTACCAGCTTAACGGTACGAGGCACATCAGGCAGGTAAGCGTTTACAAGGTTAGGCGCGTAGTGCATAGGTGCGTCTGCGCTTGTAATACGGCGGATGGGAGCATCAAGGTAATCGAACCCTTCTTTTTGTATCCGGTAAGTGATTTCTGAGGATACAGAACACATGGGCCATTGCTCCTCAACTATCACCAGCCGGTTGGTCTTTTTTACACTTTCCAGTATTGTCTGCCAGTCGAGCGGACGAATCGTGCGCAGGTCAATTACTTCTGCGCTTATTCCTTCTTTTTCTAATTCAGCGGCTGCAGCCATTGCAACCTTCATCATCTTATTGAACGAAACGATCGTTACATCTTTTCCTTCCTTGCGTACAATTGCTTTCCCAAGCGGAATGTAATATTCTTCTTCGGGCACTTCGCTTTTATCGCCATACATCACCTCACTTTCCAAAAAGCAAACAGGATCTTCTTCGTACCGGATGGCCTGCTTCAATAAACCTTTAGCATCGTACCCGTTTGAAGGCGATACCACCTTTAGCCCGGGTATATTAGCTAGTATGTTTTCGAATGCAGTGGAGTGTTGCGCGCCCAACTGCCCTGCGCTTCCATTAGGGCCACGAAATACGATTGGGCAACTGATTTGGCCACCACTCATAGCAAGCATCTTAGATGCAGTGTTCAGAATTTGGTCAAGTGCCAATACAGCAAAGTTCCAGGTCATGAATTCAACAATCGGGCGCAAGCCATTTTGTGCACTGCCCACGGCCACAGCAGCAAATCCAAGTTCAGAGATAGGCGTATCAATCACCCTTCTTGCACCAAACTCAGCCAGCATACCCTGGCTTACTTTATAAGCGCCATTGTATTCTGCTACTTCTTCACCCATCAGGTAAACCCTGTCATCTCTTCTCATCTCCTCGTTCATTGCTTCCCTGAGTGCCTCACGAAATGCTATCTGTCGCATAATATAGTTATCTATTTTAAAGCTAAAATGTGCGCAAAAATATAGGTTTCTCAGGTAAGATGGGTAAGATGCCTTTCCTTAAACCGCCGGTATCGATTACGCCACTGTGCTAGGGCTAACAAAGAATACCAGGGCGGCAAAAAACGAAAGGGCCGGCACAATGGCCGGCCCCGGAACTTATTGAGTTGCAAGTGAAAGTTAGAACACATTCCAACCAAAGCTAACATAATATAATGCGCCAATGGAAGGATTGCCAAAAGCAGAGCGGTAGTATTTATTAAAAATATTTGTACCGCCGATCTTTATCATAGACTTATATTTCGGAATGCGGAGGCTTACCTGCGCATCTACCGTTGTGTAGGCGGGAATTTCGCCGGTTCCAAAAGTACCTTCCCAGAACACTTTGTCCTGCCACCTTGCTATGATGTTGAAGCCAATGTTCTTGTACACGTTTTCGCTACCCACTCCTACATTGTACCGCAGCTTAGGTGTATTAAAGAACGTAACAAAATCGGAAGGAACGTCTTTCAGTTCATCCCCGAAGATGTTAGCATTCACAAAGAAGTTCTTGTAGAAATTGTATTCAGCACTTATACCCCAACCGATTGCTTTTACAGGTGTACTGGTATTGGTAACCACTGAATAGTTATTAGTAGTAAAAGGACTGTAAAGTTCGCTCAGCTTCTGCTGCATTTGGGCTGGGGTGGCGGTACTCGGATTGATAGCACTCGTGTCGCGCGCAACGGCAGTGCGGCCAAGGAAGTCCTTGTACTGGCTATAGTAACCATATACATCAATTAATACCTTATTGGCAATGACACCCTTGTATCCAATTTCAAACGAGTTTACACTTTCCGGTTTTACAGCTTTGAATTCTGCGGGTTTTAAGTTAGCTGCCGCAGCAGCAACGCTGGCAGGTGTTGGATTGTTTCCAGCAGCAGTCCTGAAGGCTATCACGCTCTCAGCAGTATAAGCTGGAACTTCATTAAACTTGAAATAAGTACCGAACTCTGCAAGCCCTCCCACAAGGCGGGCGCCGGGAGTACGAAGGTTGATGTATTGATCCTGCGTTGAAGGAAAACGGTAGGCCGTTTGATAAGAAAGCCTGATGTTGTTGTTTTTTGCCACTTTCACCAACATACTCGCTCTTGGTGTAAACCTTCCTTCAAAGTTCTGATGCTTGTCGTACCGGCCCGAAACGGTGAGTTTAAGTACATCCTTCAACAGCTTTTTGGTAAGCTGAAGGTAGCCGCCAATCTCGTTAGTAGAAATAGTACCTGCTGTATCTGCAAAGATGGTACCCTGTGAGTTAAGGACATATTGACGATAATTAACGCCAAGCACTACATCCATTTTACCTTTAAAATGATCTGACAGGTTAGCCTGTCCTTCTACATGGTATAAATCCGTCCTGTCAGCAAAACGGCTTCCACCCTTGCCGATCGGCATACCCGTTACTTTATCAAAGGCCTGCTTAAACTCCGGGGATCCCGGAAGATACCTTCCCTGGTCAGCAGCAAGGCGGGCACTTTCATGGGCCATAGCGTCTGCCATTCCGCTCAATCTTAATGCAGAATAAGTGCCTACATATTGCTGGAACCAGTTACGGTCTGTTTTCCATTCCTGGTTTACCAGTATAGAAGTAATGGTAGAGGCATAAGAATCACCGGAGTTTTCCTGTGTAGTGTAGGCCCTGAAGAACCATGACTTACTCTTTAATTCAAGCTTATACTGCGCCATCTTAAGGTTCCTGAGTGAATACCTGTCTGCGCCTGTATAAACGGCTGTACCGGTACCAAAGTATCCTGACAAAGAAGCTTCAATACCTGAAGTGATCATGTAGTTGAGGCTGCCGCCGAGCTTGTAGTTGTAGGTATTATAATCAGTAACTGACTTTTCGTGATAACCTGTGCGGCTAACCACCTGGTTGCCGTAGATGCCGGCACCATAACCCAACACAAATGGAACGGCCGGTACAAGCGGAGCAGTGGAAGGGCTGGCGCCTAATGCAGCTACAATCTGGCTATACGTCATACCTGCCATTGCCATGTTTTGAATAGCTGTTCTTCCTGCTGCAGGCACCTGCGACAGTGCTGCCTGTGCAAAGGAATTCATGCTTGCGCTTACTTCGTCACCATACACATTCACTCCATCGTAATTAGGATCGCTTTGCCTGCTACCGGGTTTTAAAGAACTATATACGTTGTTTCTTGAAAGGTTGGATGAATCTATTGCCTGCCAGTCTTGCGCCTGGAAGAATTGCGTTGTTATTTTGAAGCCGAACCTGTCTCCTATTTTCTTTGCCCACCTCATAGACCAGTCGTAAACCGGCGCTTTTGTACGTTGATGGTTATCCCAGTGAGTCACGCCTGACTTAACCTGCACACTGAAACCCTGGTACTTGAACGGGCTTTTGCTATTGACAAGCAAGGTTCCGTTCATGCCGCCGGAACCATATAGTGCGGACGATGCTCCCGGAAGTAGTTCCATACTCTCAACGTCTAACTCGGGCAAGCCAATGACGCTGCCTACAGAAAAATTGAGACCTGGCGCCTGGTTATCCATTCCATCCACCAACTGGTTAAACCGGAGGTTACCGCTGCCATTGAACCCCCTTGTACTTGGCGTTTTAAACGTAAGGCTGGATGTAGTAAGGTCTACACCTTTTACGTTTTGAAGAATGTCGTAGTAGTTCACTGCAGGTGTATTCCTTATGGTTGCGGTGCTGACCCTTTCAATAGAAACGGGCGATTCGAGGAGCCTTTCAGGCGTACGTGATGCAGCAACCACAATCTCCTCTCCCAACACGGTTTTGGGTTCAAGCTGCACGTCGACGGTTATATTCTTGCTGTTTACCGTTATTTCTCTTGTTTCAAATCCCACACTCGTAAACACAAGTGTTATGGGCAACTTACGTGTTGTACTTAAACGGTATGCCCCGTTCTCATTACTGTATGTGCCTATGTTGGTTCCCTTAATGTTGATGGATATGTGTGGAACCACCTCTTGTGTGCGGGCGTTTTTTACTGTTCCTGAAGTAGTGTAGCCATCTTGGGCAAGGGCTGCAAGGGGTAGAATGAATAAACCTAATACCACGAGCAAAAGAAAATGTCTCATAATGCGCCTGTTTACTATAAATACAATAATACCAATTGTGCAGTAATTGTCTGAATATAAATTATTAACAGCTGTTGGAAATAATGCCAATGAAATTTACCGCTAAGGGCCCTTGGCATCATGCACCTTTATACATTTGCTGCATGTCATTCAACTTCCCCCAACAAACAAATTACTACAGAGGAAAGGTGCGGGATGTGTATACGATCGCGAACGACTGGCTGGTAATGGTTGCCAGCGACAGGATATCTGCTTTTGATGTTATACTGCCTCGTCACATTCCTTTCAAAGGGCAGGTATTGAATCAACTTGCTGCTTTTATGCTGCGCAAGACAGCAGACATTTGTCCCAATTGGCTGGTGGATGCACCTGCGCCCAATACGAGTATTGGCAAAAGATGCGAGCCTTTCAAGATTGAGGTTGTTGTGCGGGGCAATCTTACCGGCCATGCGTGGAGAACCTATGAGAAAGGACTGAGAACACTGTGTGGTGTTCCCCTCCCTGAGGGCTTGAAGGAAAATGATTTGTTCCCCTCCCCAATCATAACGCCAAGCACAAAAGCCTCGGAGGGACACGATGAAGATATTACTGCTGAAGAAATTATCAGCCGCAAACTTGCTACCCCTGATCAATGGCAACAACTCTGCGCTTATGCGCTGCGTTTGTTTGAGCGCGGACGGGAAATAGCTAAGCAACGCGGTCTTATTTTGGTAGATACAAAATATGAATTTGGATTGCTGGATGGGAACATCTGCCTGATGGATGAAATACACACACCCGACTCATCGAGGTATTTTTATGCCGATGGCTTCGAGGACAGGCAAAGGAGGGGTGAGCGGCAGAAACAACTAAGCAAGGAGTTTGTGAGAGAATGGTTGATAGCAAACAACTTCATGGGCAAAGAAGGTGAGGTACTGCCAGCTATGTCCGACGCATGGGTAGAAGAGATAAGCAAACGTTACATAGAGCTCTACGAAAAGGTTACAGGCGAAACCTTTCAACCTCAGCAATGGACCGAACAACAAACCGAGGCTGCGGTAACAAGTACGCTGGAACGGCTGAAGGTTTATTAATGACACCGGGCAAACAAAGCAATTGATTTACATTTCTTTTGTTTCTTCGCAAAAAACACTTGCATGGCACATCACGAATTACATACCCATCCAAAACGTCCTTTCTTTCCCATTATCCTTACGGCTTTAATCATCCTTACTTTGTTGGCATTGCTTGCCAAGGGCTGTGGATACCACGGTGATGAACATTCACATGTTTCGCCTGTAGACAGCACCCATCAAATGAAAGGTAATTTGGATGAAGGAAGCGCCGACAGGCACGACACCAGCCATTAATATTGTCAGGAACTGCAGGAGAGCATCGAACAACCTGCTTTGTTTGACGCCCAGTTTGGGCGCCTGGTAAAATAGCTGTCGTTTGAAGGCTGGTAGGGGTTCTTCATAAGTTCCTGTAACTCCCTGAACATCTTATCGTCCCCTCCCTGTAATTGTTCGATGCATTCGTGGAGCATATAATTCCGCAGGATGAATGCCGGGTTGTGCTGTTGCATCATCTTAACAGATTGTTCAATAGTAAAGCCGTTCCTTTCTCTTCGTTTTTTATATTCCGTTAGCCATGCCTCCAAGGCTGCTAACGCTTCAGGTTGCAGTTCTTCATAAAAAGCAGGCTCAAAATTCCTGAACGAAGGCTCTGCTGCGGAAGGCTCGTTTGCTACAGCCTTTTCCAGGAGCTTGAAAAAGATAGTCATGTCGGCCTTGCAGTTTATCAATACCTTTTCCAGCCCGTGAACCAGGTTGTTATCCTCCTCCGAAACAGTATCAATACCCAATTTGCCACCCATCATTGTGTAGTACCTTGTCCAATACATGTTGGGGTAATCTTCCAGTATTTCAACAAAAGGTTCCTGCCCCCCTACTAGTGGCACGAGCGCGCCGGCAAGGCAACTCAGGTTCCATTGGGCGATGGCAGCCTGCCTTCCAAAAGCATATCGCCTGCCTGGTAAATCAGTTGTGTTAGGTGTGTAGTTCAATTCGTATGCATCAAGAAAACCAAAGGGCCCATAGTCGATCGTTAGACCAAGAATGCTCATGTTGTCAGTATTCATTACCCCGTGAGTAAACCCCACCCTTGCCCACTCCACCATCAATGCTGCTGTGCGTTCAGTTATCTCCCTAAACAAGTAAATAACCTTGTCCTCACCTTTTATATGGCTGTAACACTGCCCGATAGTCCAATCGACCAGTTTCCTTAGCAGTTCAGTTTCCTTCCTTGCGGCCAGTATCTCATAGTTTCCGAACCGCAGAAAGGTAGGTGCAGCGCGCATCACTATAGCACCGGGCTCATATGCGGGATGGCCATCGTAAAACATATCTCTCAGTACCTGTTCGCCGGTTTCTGCCAGGCTTAATGCCCTCGTAGTGGGTACACCAAGGTGGTACATGGCTTCACTTACCAAATATTCCCTTACTGACGAACGCAAGACAGCCCGCCCATCAGCATGGCGGGAATACGGTGTAAGGCCCGCTCCTTTCAACTGAAGTTCCCATTTTGCGCCTCCTGCAGTTTTTATTTCGCCCAACGTGATAGCCCTGCCGTCGCCAAGCTGCCCTGCCCAATTACCAAACTGATGGCCTGCGTAACAAGCAGCATATGGGTGCATAGATTCAGTAACCAGGTTCCCTGCCAGCACATCCACATCTCGTTGTGTAACAGGCTTGTCAATTCCCAAGTCGCTGGCAAGCTGCTCGCTCCAGCCTATCAACCTCGCTGCTTTCACCGGTGTAGGTGCTGCCGCAGACCATAAAACTCCCGGCGTTTGTCGTGGGGTAAGGTTTCCGGATTCATCACCCGGAAAGTTGGAAACGAACTCCTTATGGAAATATAACTTACTGATAGGCTGCATACGAAACTAAAATCAAATATAGTGCTGAATACAGCCCTTTAGTAATAAGCGCCGGTTGAACAGCAGAAGCTTACTTTTGCGGTGAGACACAAGAGTATGAAATACGAGGTTGGCGACAAGATTATAGTATTGCACAGCAACGATGAAGGACAGGTTATAGAAATCATCAACGAAAAGATGGTTCTGATTGAAGTGAGGGGTGTGAAATTTCCCGCTTACATGGACCAAATTGACTTTCCCTACTACAAACGGTTTACTGAAAAGAAACTATTTCTCGAACAGAAGAAGGCGAAAACCTATATAGACCAGGTGCCCAAAGAAAAGAAGGTGTCGCTGGGTTCAAAAGTGGTAGACGGAATCTGGATAACCCTTATACCAAAATTCAAGCTGGATGACTTTAATGACGAGGTTGTAGAGTTGTTCAAGATTCACCTGGTTAACCGGACTGAAAAAGGTTATAGCTTCCATTATAAGCAAGGCTTCTTTGGCGACATAAATTTCGAGCTAAAGAATGAGATCCTCCCCTTCCAGGATTTTTACCTCAACGACCTTGCCTTCGAAGACCTGAACGACCATCCCAGCCTATGTTTCGAATTCACATTACTAAAAGCTGAAAAAGGGAAAGCTGCACACTATGAATTCGATATGCGCTTAAAGCCCAAACAGGTATTTCAGCAGGTGGAACAGATGAAGAAAAACAACGAGCCTTCTGTTTCCTATCTCATTTTTGACCAATATCCCGATAAGGCATTAGAGGAGGAAGGGCTTGACCTTAGCAAGCTTACAAAAAGCGGCTACAAAGTGTACGACGTTAGCAAGTTGAAACAAAACTTGCCTAATCCTCGCTCTGTCGTAGACCTGCACATGGAAAAGCTTAGCGATAACTGGAAAAACATGAGCAACCACGAGATTCTGGACATGCAGATAAAGGAGTTTGAGAAGTGGTATGAAATATCTGTTGCCCACCGGCAGCCCAACCTTGTGGTTATCCACGGTGTGGGCAGTGGCAGGCTCAGGGATGAAATTCATGATATTCTAAAAACCCGTTCGGAAGTAAAAACGTTTGTCAACCAGTATGACCCTCGTTTTGGCTACGGAGCCACAGAAATATTCTTTAAATATTAGCTGATGAGGACCATCAGCATTTTTTGCCTGCCGGCGCTTTAGATTTGCTGCATGTTTACAGGTATTGTAGAAAACATGGGCAAGGTTGAAAAGATTGAAGCTTCAGGCAGCAACAAAACATTCTTTATTTCCTCCCCCGTTTCCGGGCAGCTCCGTACTGATCAGAGTGTTGCCCATAATGGCGTTTGCCTTACAGTGGAGGGCATTCAAGATGGCGTACACAGGGTAACGGCAATTGATGAAACATTGAAAAAGAGCAATCTCGGCAACCTTCAACCGGGTTCTTTCGTTAACCTGGAAAGATGTATGCAAATGAATGGCAGGCTCGACGGTCACATGGTACAAGGCCATGTGGATTGCACAGCTGCCTGTTTACGCATCACTGAAAAAGAAGGGAGTTGGGAGTACACCTTCAGCTACCCGGGTGAGTTTGCTAATTTGCTGATAGAAAAAGGCTCTGTTTGCCTTAACGGCATTAGCCTCACTGTATTTAACGTTACGGGAAACAGTTTTGATGTAGCGATCATTCCTTATACCTACACCCACACTAATATGCAGCAGCTAAAAGTGAACGACAGGGTAAACATCGAATTTGATGTTGTTGGAAAATATATACAACGCAACCTCTTTCTAAACAAAGAACCCATCGCACACTAGTTCACGAAAGCCGGCAGGATATACTGTTCCCGCTAAATCTCTACAACGTAGGTCCCCGTAGCTATATCGTGTAATGGCCGCTCGAAGAAGGGAATAAAAAACAGGTCTATCACGGTAAGCCGTAAAAGGCTTCTTGCTAATACCCGTAAAAAGCCGGGCTTTCTACCGGATGCAGTTACCACAACTGTATAAGAAAACTTTTTGCCTAAGCTGCGGCCGGTAAAACCTTCGGCTACGGTGTAGTACACTACAATCGTAGCTGCAAAAAACCAGGAATATTGGAAGAAGGGCGTCCGGTAATGAAAGGCATAGAAACTATTGACCTTATACGCGAGGTAAGCGATCAATGCAACCACTACTGTGTCTATGAGAAAATTCACCGTCCGGGTGCCTACACCTACTGTCTTCATTTTATGCTTACTGTTCAAAATCCCACTTCAGCCTGGCTATTTTACCCCTGGCTCCTGCTAAATAAATATTCTTTCCATTGGCAGACTGCTGCACTACATGGAAGCCGTCTGTGCTAATTCGCTGCCAGGTATCGCCACCGTCCTCGGAAACATCCACACCGTTGATGCCTGTGGCCACGAGGTGTTCCTTTGTAAGATGGGTAACACAACTACGGTAGCCCGAAGGTGCTTTACTGGCCGGTCTCCACGACCTACCGCCATCTTCAGAGAGGAAACAGGTTTTAGTCGTATCGTTCGGGCGTGCAAAATCGCCGCCTACCACCACAACATAGCGATTCTGAATGGAACTTACTGAATTAGCACCCGCCGTCGTTTTTCCTTTCTCGAATGGCAATTCTACAAAACTCCCCTGAACATAAAAGCGCGAGCTCCTTCTTTCAATATAATACCTGCTTTGTGTGCCACCCGTTACGTAGGCATAGTCCGTTCCGCGGCTTTTCATCATTTCTACGTTTGTTCCGCTTGCTGCAAAAAAAGCCTCCCCTTTCTCGAACGTCTCCAAACCGTTCAACTTTGAGGCATCCCCTCTTCTTGCATCCACCCATATCTTATAGTCTTTACCGTTCACAGGGTCCGCAACCACGATGCCTTCTTTTCGACTATTGAAACTCATAGCATCAAGAAAAGCCATACGGGTTGTATCCCTGAATATTTCTTTCCAGGTCTTTCCCCCATCCCTTGTTTGCAGTAACAGGGCAGGCTGCGTTACTGCCATAATGATGGCATTGTTTTCATCGAAAGCCTCAACATCTCTAAAATCGCTCTTCTCATAACCCGGCACCGGTATGTTTGCCCATGTGGCGCCGCCATCGGTAGACCTGATGACCGTGCCTTCGGAACCACTCACCCATATAGTATGCTCATTGGGCATACTCATACCCCTCAGGCTGCCTTTGGCATTATGCACTATCTCCAGCGAAGCTTTTGCGGTTTGCGCAATAGCCGCGCTACCCACCAGCATTAGTAAAATAAGGTATAGACCAATTATTCTCATTGGGGTATATCATTTTTAGATTCTACCAAAAATAGCGAAGAACACCTTATATAGCTTAAGGCTGCTCGCCTGTTTATGCACAGGCGCTGCTTGAAACCCTGTACAATTACTTTAATTTTCCACATTATGCCAGTTGAACATTATTGTCTTAATGGCCATGATGAGCCGAGATGGCTGGACGTGACCCAGCCGGAAGAACAGGAGGTGGAAGATCTTGCAAAGCGTTTTCACTTCGACCTGCAGCAAACGAAGGATATGCTGCAACCTGAGGAGTTACCCAACTTCGAAACTCTGGGTTCCAAACATTTCCTGTTGATCCGTTTGTTTAACTCAGACCCCAGGGCGCATCACCACACCATCAGGGAAGTAACCGGCAAGCTACTCCTTGTGTTCGATGAAGAAATGCTGCTAACCTTCCATACAGGCCCGCTGGACATCATCCGGGTAATGAAGGAAAAGCACCTCAGCAACCACCGGTGCAACTCTATTAGCTATCTCGTTCAAAGCTTCCTGATGGAATCTTTTAAAACATTCGAAATCGGAGGCGTGGGACTGGGAAAACAAATAGATGACTATGAGTCAACTATTTTCCTTAAGACTACGAAACCTGCTATGTTGAGGGGATTATACTTTATAAAACGTAAAGCAGGTATCTGCAGGAAGATGTTGTTATTAACGGGCGAAGCATTATTGACGATGAAAAACGCTGAACTAACCCATGTTCATCACAAGGACATCAGGGATATGCACGTGGAAGTACAAACCCTCTTCGACCAGGTGCATGAAGATGTAAACAACCTGCTAAGCACTTACCTGTCACTGGCAACGCAAAAAACAAACGACGTAATGAAGGTGTTGACTATCTTCTCAGTTTTCTTCATGCCACTCACCTTTATCGTAGGCATCTATGGCATGAACTTCAGGTTCATGCCGGAACTGAACGAGCCTTGGGCATACCCTGCTGTGTTAGTACTGATGTTCCTGATATCGCTCGCTCTATTTTTCTGGATGAAAAGAAGGAAGTGGCTATAGCTGTGCGCTGGCCTATTTTTGCGTAATGAAAATGCCCGTTGTTTTTAGCGACCTTGGAAAGCGTCCTTATAAAGAAACCTGGGACTTGCAGGAAACATTGCTACAAGCTAAGGTAAAAGCCAAGAGCATGCCCGAGCTTCCCCTGCAAAACAATGATCAGTTGCTTTTTGTTGAACATCCGCATGTTTATACGCTCGGCAAAAACGGCAAGCCAGAGCATGTCCTCATTTCAGAAGAAGAACGCCGCAAGCAGGAAATTGAGTATTACCACATTAACCGCGGTGGTGATATTACCTATCACGGTCCCGGGCAACTGGTTGCTTACCCTATATTGGACCTTGACCACTTTAAAACCGATCTTGGCTGGTACCTGCGCAACCTTGAAGAAGTAGTAATTCTTACCCTGGCACACTACGGGATAAACGGCGGACGCAGCAAAGGTGAAACCGGTGTTTGGCTTGATGCAGAGATTAAAGGAAAGGAAAGGAAAATATGTGCCATGGGCATACGCTGCAGCCGGTGGGTTACCATGCACGGCCTCGCATTGAACGTAAATACAGATCTCCGGTTCTTTAACTATATCATTCCCTGCGGCATCCAAAACAAACAGGTCACATCTATACAAAAGGAGCTGGGAAGGCAAGTGGATATAGTGGAAGTAAAAGCTTTGATGAGAGAAAACTTCGCTTCGGTTTTTGAAGTTGAACTAGTGTAAACCAGCCAATTGCACAAGCATCCCATAGGCAAAGCCGTTCTTACCCCGAACGGCTTTGTAATGTAGCTTAAGGATGAATAATCTATTCCTTAAGCTGCAGGTAAAACGAACCATTTGTTATAGGAAAGGAACTGCTCCGCTTCCCCTACGTGAGAAAAAGATAGTCCTTTTATCACCTGCTTACCAGTTAGTTGAACCGGCGCACTCCACCATAAACAATGTATTGCTAACCCTTACCTTCGCATACTCAAGAAAAGGAAATGAAAGCAGCCAGTAAACTCAATATCCTCGCCTTTAGCAGTTCGCGCGCCGGTAGTAGTAGCTATCTTGAAATGGCGGCTCCCCATATTCAGGAAATGTTAGGAACCAAATCCATCAAGATTGCATTCATCCCTTACGCAGCCGTTGTAAACGATTACGAGTCATACGCCGAAATGGTGCGAAAAGGATTAAATGCTCCGCATTACAACATCCAGATCGCCTATCCGGAAAGCGCTGCAGAAGTAATTACCGAAGCCGACGCTATAATGGTGGGCGGTGGCAACACTTTTAAACTGCTTCACCATCTTTACGCTTACAAACTCATCGAACTTATTCGCGGGCGTGTAAAAAATGGAGTACCCTATATAGGGTGGAGTGCCGGCGCTAATCTCACCGGGCAAAGTATCTGTACTACTAACGATATGCCCATCATTCACCCTCCAAGCTTCAATAGCTTTGGCCTCTTCCCTTTCCAGATTAATCCTCATTACATTAATTACACTATCCCTGGCCATAATGGAGAAACAAGAGACCAACGCCTCACGGAGTTTATGCACCTTAACAAAGGTCTCAATGTAGTTTGCCTTCCTGAAGGCACGGCTGTCATTTCTAAAGAAGGCGAAACCAAATACGCGGGTAATGAACCTGGAGTTGTATTCATGAACGAAGCTGGAAAAGAAATCCAGCGCCGCCATGTTGCGGATGGCGAAAGCCTCAACTTCCTGTTACAATAAGAGAGCTGCCGGTAAGCAGCTCTCATCATAGTTTAAAACCTATTCTGCTTATTTAATCAGGATACGTTGCGAATGAACGCTACCCGCACTTACCAGCTTTAAAACATAGCTGCCCATCGCTAAACCAGCAGGCAAAGGAATTGCCATGGTTGCCCTGCCACCTTTATGGTTCAACCGCATCCTAAACAATTCTTGCCCGGCTGCATTTAACAAAAGGACTTCATATTCGCCCTGTGCAGCGTTCATTCTGATGTTTGCAATGCTTCCTTCCACCGGGTTCGGATAAACAGAAAACGGTTTACTAGCGTTATGATCAATACGAATATGCGCAACGTTGCTGTATTGTATGCGCCCTTGTTTATCTATTGCTTTCACCCGGTAATAGTTGTCGGCCTCAACAGCAGTAGCATCCATAAATTCGTAATGATTATCACTGCCGTTTTTCGCTTCCAGTGTTGCCAAACTTGCGAAGGATGAAGAATTCGGTGAGCGTTCGACTATATACCTGGCAATATCTTTTTCGCCCTGTGTAGCAAAGCTCAATTGCACTGCGTTGCCTTTTAATGCAGCAAACAAGTTAATAGCATTGATAGCTAATGTAGCTGAGGGTCTCAACACAACCATAAAACGGTTGCTGGAAGCTGATGCCGCATCGTTTGTAATAGCAAAAGAAACGTCTGTTGTTACCGATAAATCAAGCGGGGTCACAGTAGAAAGATAACTATCTACCAGCATAGCCTCCAGGCCGCTTGTGGCTAATTGCAATGCAGTAAACTCCAGCTTATAATTACCGGCGGCTGCTCCTGTTAGTTTTAAAAATATTGTATCATTAGAATGGATGAACGGACGCTTCTCTACTGCTAGTAACTCACCGTCTCTGAGATTGCCAAGGTTGATGCTAAGGTTAAGCATCTTCTTAATGTCCTCTTGCGTCAATGCCTTCGAATAGGAACTGTCATATTTAACGCGTACACCATCCTGTAACTTGGTAGCCGTACCTGCAACCGTGTAAAGGTTGATGATGATTTGTTCACCGGTGGTTGGGGTCCGCAAAGTATTTACTATCGCGTCGTTAGCCGTCTTCATAGCCTCGGTAAACTGCAACTGTGCATTCACCGGAATGTAGAAGGCTTGTCCGCTCTCAATATACCTGGCAGCATTATCTGCAGCTAAGCCGGCCGATGGGGTTAATTCATAAACCCCTGCACTTACTCTTTCTACAGTGGCGTAGGCGCCTAAACTTCCCATGTTTGCATTCCAAACATAATAGCCCGAGGTAACGCCAGGATTACCATTGTATATAGCTTCAAAGTCAACATTAGAAGCATAGGGATTTGGGATAAGAGAATATCCGGCTCCGGCGATGCCTGTTGTTACCGTACCGCAGTTGAGCGCCCCCTTCATTCTTAATACAGTATTAGCTGTTGATGCCGCGTTTGTCAAATCAATATTCCTATCTCCCCTAATAAACAGAAACCATACCCCACCGTTATCAGTAAGTTTTGTGGCGTTGGTGTTGCTAACGGCTTTTAATATTGAACCGTCATAATACCTAAGAGAAGTTGAACTTACATTGCCCGTAACATCAAAGCCATTCGTACCTGCGCCGCCTATTTGGGTAATGTGCGTGCCATATCCGGCAGTTAACGCTCCCGCTTCCTGCCAGGACTCAAATATTGTTGGCGACGAGGAGGCGTTCAAAGGTGTAGCCAGCAGCCGCCATGCACGCCTGCCGTATGCCGGAATAAAACGCTCAACTGTAACGTCTCCGTTAATGATGCCATTAACCTCTGCCACCCTTGCAGTTCCGCCTGCATCGGATTTCAAAACCATGTTACCACCTGTATTAAGGATAGCGCCAGTATTCACCATCACTGTACCCGCATTTACGCCGGCTGCCATATTGATCGTAGTTCCCAGTGTAATGCTCGCATTGTTGTTTAGTATCAAATCCTTTAGTCCCGCGTTTTCGCTGAACCTCACCGTACCAGCAGTTCCATTGATAATAAGCGTCGAAGTCACATCACTTGAAACTGTGCCGTTATTGCATTCAACTGCTCCATTAATAGTGAGGCTATGTGAGCCGATCTCCAGTGAACCGGAAACAAGTGCCAGGGTAGAAACTGTTGCGTTGCCTGTTATGGCTGCGGTACCGGTAACAGAAAGGTGTGCATAGTTGCCCGCAGGTACATTCACGCCAGCAACAACCAAACGGGAAGCAGCGTTGCGTACATGGATAGACGCAGTTTCTGCCACTTCAAAGTCTTCTATATTATTATCAGTATCCTGGGTTTCCAACTTTCTTTTGAAAGCTTTATTGCCGCCATGAAGGGACGCTGTTGTGCCTTCAAAGTATGTTCCGCTTGTAGCAGCCCAGCCTAAGCCGTCTATTTTCACATCATCGTCTAATCTAACGATGGCAATTTGTCCTCCAGCATCACTGAACCCGCCTCCTATTACGCCATCGCGTGGCACAGCAACCGACTTGCCCACACTGATGGTTGCATTGGGTGAAAGCAACCAATAGGAATAGGGCGCAATCGTACCTGACAGCATTCCGCCCGCCGTCCCTGCAGTTCCATTTGCTGACTGGTATTTAATGGCAAGCGCACTAAGGTTAATGCTTCTGTCGGTAGTGTTTACTATTTCAACAAATTCATCAGAAGCTGATGCTCCATAATCATAACTAAAACCGGTGATTAATAATTCGCCGGGTTGAACTAAGGGAGAAGGCACTGCACTCACCTCCACGCCGCTACTCCATATACTCCCTCTTCTGGTGAATACTTTGAAATAATAAAGTGTTCCATTAACAAGACCAGTCACAACCTGGGGAAGACTGAGCCCTTTATACACTATATACCCATTGCCCAAAACACTGCCGCTACCGAAAGCCGGATTACCTGAATAGCTGTTTCCATCTCCGGTGGGTACCGCTGTTATGGGTGATGTTGCTGCAACTACCATTAGCTCATCAAAACAGTTGCCTGACGCGGGGGGCTCGACTGATATCTTTACTGAACCATACCGTGCAAGCGCCGAACAACTAACTACATTAGCAGGTGATGTATAGGCTATAGTATGCGTACCTGAACCCGCAGCGCTTCCTGAAACATTTCCCGAAGCGAACGTAAGGTTTGCCGCTGTAATTGAATTTACTGATATCGTATTGCCCGCAGCCGCCGTGCAGGGTACATCAATCGTAATGAAAAAATAGGATGTCGTATTCTTGGAAATTAATTGACTAGCAAACACGTCGAAATCCTGGAGGCCCGCTGAGGGTATGCTTTGTTTAACAGCTAGCAACCTATCATTTGCGATGCTAAAGTTTGCATCGGCCGAATACCATATCTTAAGATTAGAAAAATCACTGGTAGCGTAACTTCCGGATGTAGAAATAGTAATTCCCCTCACACTTCCATTAGATACACTGGCAGATACAGCAAATCTGTGGATGACCTGGTTTGTTGCACCTTGCATTAAACTGCTCGCAGGAACAGACGGATTATCCGATGTGATATTAATGGATGGAGCCACGCCTGTAAAGGTCATCAGCCCCGCTGCCGCAATTGGGTCAGGGCCTGTTACATTTACACTGTCAGCAAAGGAGAAATAACTGAGCGGTGTGGCCGCAATACGGATTGTATTTCCGGTTACCGCATCATTCGATAAACTTGTGCTGATAAAAAGATAACCTGTACTACCAGCCATTATCGTTTTCGGAGTAAATGAGGGCATTACATGTGTTCCGGGCCCGAGGCTCAGTGTCTTCGCACTCAACAGCTCATCATTACCGCTGAAAACTGCATCGCTTGAGTAAAATACACGCAACGTGGTAATATCCGAAGTATCATACATACCCAAAGTGGTAAGGGTAAGACCCGTTAATGTGGCATTTGCATCAGCAACGGAAATATCGAAGCGTTGCAACTCTTCTTTGGCTCCTCCTTTTTTAATAGTTCCGTCAGGAATGGTTGCACTTGAAAGTATTACGGTGGCCTTGGGAGCCAGGCTGCTTTGTGCTAAAGCATATAGAGGCATTATGATTGTGCATGCTAAAAGCCACAGTGTATACTGCTTCTTCATAAGCATAGGTTTTTAGGATATTGCTCAAAGTTAATAACTTTTCCCATATTGGGAATAATATTAAAAATCAAGGTCTTTAAACGCTTAAACGCCCCTCGCCTGATCTCGACTTCCTAATCGAGGCAAGGGTGCTACAGCATACACTTGAGCCTTTCTAACTCGCTGCCCCCTCTCATCACTTAGGCTGAAAAGTCGTCACCTCCAAATAAAAAAGGGAGCCTTTTACAGCTCCCTCTAATTAAACCTTCAAAAAACCAGTCAAATTATACCAACCTTATAGTTGCTTTAAAGTCCTTAGTCTATCCCACCTTAGCTCTTTTTGTGCTTCGGCTTCCAGGAGGAACTCTTCTGCCAATTCAGGATTTTTACTCTTGATCACCTTGAAGCGGTTTTCATGGTACATAAACTCGCTCAACGGAATGCTCGGATCTTTGCTGTCCATTACAAACCTTTCGCCTTTAGGCTTCAACGGATTGTAGTGGAACAAGGGCCAGTAACCACTCTTCACTGCAAAATCCTGCTCCTCTGCTCCCTTGCTTATGTCTATGCCATGCGCTATACAATGGCTGTACGCTATCACGATAGATGGGCCGGGGAATGCTTCTGCCTCCAGGATAGTCCTGAGTGTATGGGCATCATTTCCTCCCATGGCTATCTGTGCTACGTAGGCAGTTCCATGAGCAATAGCCTGCAACGCGAGGTCTTTCTTTCCACTTGTCTTACCATTCACAGAGAACTTAGCACTTGCTCCCAGCGGAGTTGACTTCGACTTCTGTCCCCCGGTATTAGAGTACACTTCCGTATCCAACACAAGTATGTTTACATTCTCACCGGTCGAAAGAACGTGATCCAATCCACCGAAACCTATATCATAAGCCCAGCCATCACCACCTATAATCCACATGCTCTTCTTTGCAAGGAAGTCGGCAAGGTGTAAAAGGTTTTTAGCGGGTATGGTATTCATGCCTTCCAGGCGATGCTTCAGCTCTTTTATATATTCTCTTTTTGCCTTCAGTTCCTGTTCTGTTTCTTCGGGTGCTGTCAGTATTAAATCCACGAGGTCAGTTCCAATTTCGTGGCCCAGCGCAGCCAGGATCATCTCTGCAGTTTCTTTCTTCTTATCGTTAGCCAACTTGATACCTAACCCAAATTCAGCATTGTCTTCAAAAAGTGAGTTGGCCCAGGCAGGTCCTACTCCATCCTTGTTATGCGTCCACGGAGTTGTAGGTAAATTACCTCCGAAGATAGAAGAGCATCCGGTTGCATTGGCAACTATCATACGCTCACCAAACAACTGGGTCAACAACTTGATATAGGGAGTTTCACCACAACCACTGCAAGCTCCCGAGAACTCAAACAACGGTTGGAAGAATTGCGATCCTTTTACGGTAGTCCTGTTTATCCTGCTCCTGTCCACTTCAGGAAGTGAGAGGAAGAAATCCCAGTTCTTAACTTCTTCTTCCTGTATCTCTTCTTTCGGCATCATGTTGATAGCCTTATGGTAGGCATCTGTCTTACTTGCCATTGGGCAATATTCCACGCAAAGATTACAACCTGTACAATCTTCTGTCGAAACCTGTAAAGTGTAGGCTTCTTTGGTTTTATCCCACTCCTTCCCTATCGGGTCTACATGCTTGAAGGTTGCAGGAGCATCAGCCAATAAGCTCTTGTCGTATACCTTAGGCCTGATGGCAGCGTGAGGACATATCAGGAAACACTTACCGCACTGTGTACACAAGTCCGCATCCCATACAGGCACAGCATCGGCTATGTTTCTCTTTTCGTATTTGGTAGTTCCTGATGGGAAGGTACCATCAGCAGGTAAGGCGCTTACCGGTAGTTCATCGCCCTCTCCGGCTATTATCTTTCCGAGTACGTCTTTTACAAAAGCAGGCGCATTCGCTGGAACCGGAATATCCAGGGGTTTGTTACCTACTACATACTTGCTATACTCAATTTCGTAAAGTTTGTCCAGGGTCTGATCTACAGCTTCGTAATTCTTCTGAACTACAGCATCACCTTTTTTCCAATAGGTATCATAGATAGCTTCCTTAATTTTTGCAATAGCCTCTTCCCTTGGAAGAATATTACTGATAGCAAAGAAACACGTCTGTAGAATAGTATTTATCCTATTCCCCATTCCTGTTTCCTTGGCCACTGCATAAGCATTGATGGCGTAGAACTTCAGCTTCTTCTCAATAATTTCTTCCTGTATCTTTTTGGGCAGCTTACCCCACACTTCATCTTTCTCAAAAGGTGCATTCAAAAGGAAAGTAGCGCCATGGGCCACATCCTTCATGATGTCGTATTTGGTGAGATAGTTGAAATGATGGCAGGCAACAAAGTTGGCCGAATTAATCAGGTAAGTTGAGTGTATGGGCTTCTTGCCAAAGCGCAGGTGCGATACGGTTAGAGAACCACTCTTTTTAGAATCGTAAACAAAATAACCCTGCACATAATTATCAGTCTTTTCACCGATAATTTTAATAGAGTTCTTGTTTGCACTCACAGTACCATCAGCGCCGAGGCCAAAAAACAATCCATTGAATAAATGCTGTGAATCGATCGTGAAACGTTTGTCATAGCTAAGGCTCATGTGGGTTACATCGTCTTCAATACCCACAGTGAAGTGTGTTCTTGGATGCTTTTTGCTAAGTTCTTCATACACAGCTATTGCCATAGCAGGTGTAAATTCTTTTGAAGAAAGGCCATAACGTCCGCCGATCACATGCTCATGTTCGTTCTCGCGACACTCATTCAAAGCATTTACTACATCCATATAGAGGGGTTCGCCAATCGCTCCGTTCTCTTTACAACGGTCTAAAACAGCAATACCTACCACCGAACGAGGTATGGATTGAACAAAGTCTTTCATAGAGAACGGACGATACAGGCGCACCTTAATCATACCTACAGCCTGTCCGTCGGCATTCAGGTGGTCAACAGCCTCCTGTACAGTGCCTGCGCCGGAACCCATTATAATAACAATGCGCTCAGGGTGTGCGTGTCCGTAATATTCGTATAGATCGTATTTGCGACCGGTAAGTTCAGCAAAATGCTTCATCTTATTCTTTACGATACCCGGTACATTATTGTAGTAAGTATTAGAGGCTTCGCGGTTTTGGAAGTAGACGTCAGGGTTTTGAGCCGTACCACGAATGAAAGGGTTATTGGGCGAAAGAGAACGGTCACGGTGTTCATGAATCTTTTCCATGCTCATCAAGTCTTCTATCACCGTATCAGCCAAAACATTCACTTCGCTTAACTCGTGCGAAGTCCTGAAACCGTCAAAAACGTTCAGGAAAGGAACACGTGCTTCCAGGGTGGAACTATGTGCAATCAATGCCATATCCATTACTTCCTGGGCGTTGTTTCCAAACAACATGCTAAAGCCGGTACCTCTTACGGCCATAACGTCACTATGGTCTCCGAAGATGGAAAGGGCGTGGGTAGCCAGTGCCCTTGCGGCAATATGAATAACGCAGGGAGTCAACTCTCCTGCAATCTTGTACATGTTAGGTATCATTAGCAGCAAGCCTTGCGACGCGGTAAAGGTTGTAGCCAGCGCTCCGCCTTGCAATGCCCCGTGAAGTGCACCCGCAGCACCTGCTTCACTTTGCATTTCTATTACGCGCGGTACTCCGCCAAATATGTTCTTAAGGCCGTCGGCACTCCACTCATCTGCCCACTCTCCCATTGTAGAGGATGGAGTGATGGGATAGATTGCGCATACTTCGCTGGTTTTATATGCCACATAGGCGGCAGCTTCGTTGCCGTCCATGATAGCCAAGGTTGCGGCTTCCTCGGCAGTGTTCATCTGTTTGGCAGGAACATTAACAACTGTTTCCATCTGCTGGTATTTGGGTTAATTAATTTGGAAACGAAGCTATTTTTTAAGATTGCCCTAAAACCTGACAGATGTCATAGGGGTGTACGATATCCGTCAGTGCAATCGTTTTCAGCTAGAAACCACCTATCGTTCAGCAACTAAAGCCTTTTTGCTCTCTCAAAAAAACGGCTATTATAAGCTAACATTGCAGCCTAAAACCAACAGTTGCGCTCCTTGCTTTCGCTATACAAAAACGCTTATTCCGGCCTCTCTACCAATAGCTGGTACCTCAGCCTCGTCATGCTTATCAACCGTAGTGGAACGATGGTAATACCATTCATGACCATCTACGCTACCCAAACCCTTGGCTTCTCTATTCAGCAGGCAGGTATTGTAATGGCTTTCTTCGGAGCCGGAGCCATCGTAGGCGCCTATCTTGGTGGCAGAATCACCGACAAGTACGGGTTTTATGTAATGCAGGTTAGTTCCTTGTTCGCCGCTGGTTGTCTTTTTATCGTGCTTGGCTTCCTCCGTTCCTTTCCCTTATTATGTATGGGCACCGTTCTGTTAAGTATCTGCAGCGAGGGTTTCAGGCCGGCAAACTCTGCAGCGATAGCCCATTATAGTAAAATGGAGAATAGAACCCGCTCTTACGCACTCAACAGGTTAGCTATCAACCTTGGGTTTGCGGCGGGCGGTGCATTGGGAGGCTTTTTCGCCGCCAGGAATTTCCAGCTCTTGTTCTGGGTAGACGGGTTGACTAACATATTCGCAGCCATCCTGTTGCTTATACTTTTAAAGAAACCCAGGGTAGAAGTACATGCACAACCTACAACACTCGAAACCTTATCTGGCACACCGTATAAGGACAAGATATATCTGTTGTTCATTGGAATGACCATCCTGTATGCAACCTGCTTCTTCCAGATGTTTGGAATGCAGCCTGTTTTCTTTAAGACAGATTGGAAACTGAACGAGCAGTTCATCGGCGTACTTATGGCTATCAATGGCCTCCTGATAGCTTTGATTGAAATGGTGTTAGTGTACAAACTTGAGAACAGGCGATCTACCATGTATTATATCCAGCGTGGCATTATCCTGATTGGTCTTGGTTTCCTGGCCCCTGCCATTTTACCGGTGTCGCATGCGGCTGCTATCCTTGCCATCGTATTCATCACGCTGGGCGAAGTCCTCACACTTCCTTTTATGAATACTTTCTGGCTGGCAAGGACCGCCCCTCACAACCGGGGTCAGTACGCAGCGCTTTACACCATGGCCTGGAGCGCGGCACAGATATTTGCCCCGCTGGGTGGCAGCTCCGCAGCGCAATATTTTGGCTTCAATGTTTTATGGTACATCATTTTCGGCCTTTGCCTTTTAATGTTCTTCGTCGCAAGGACACTGGATACAAAAGCAGCCATTACTTAAACATCTGCTGAAGGATCATGCAGCCTTTATTTCATGCCTTTTGTCATTTTATAGGCGGGTATCATTATTTACTTTTCCATCATGGCGCTACAAACGGGTACAGTACGGCTCACGGGTACCATAAACGGTATAACTTTCTACATAATGAAGGGTGAGTACCATGCGCGTACAAAAAGCAGCCTTACAGGTAAAAAATTCTGGCGCCATCCGGCTTTTGAACGTAGCCGCAGGAGCTGCTCAAGATTTGCTTTAGCCAACAAAATAGCCTCAAACATCTATCGTAGCCTGCCTGCAGAGCAACGGCATTACAGTATATTTTGCCAATTGAAAACGGCCTCCATTTATCTGCTGAAGCAAGAGCTGCCGGTCCACACGATTGAAGAAAAACTCAGGAAGTCATTCTTACCTGCTTACGCCATTGCTATCAAAAAGAGGAAAGTCGCAAGACAAAAAAAGGTTTTGCCCTACGTATTAAAAGTTACCAGCCAGTACTTAGTTATGAGGGCAAACCGCTTCCTTCATCTCAAGGATACGATGAAAGAGGAAGCACTCAGCCTTAAAGTGCAGCAGGCACTTCAGGCAGTACAATTATCTCCGCCGCTGTTAAGCAAACTTCGGCTAAGAGCTTAATGCTCCAGCCACCTTTCTTCTTTTCTTACTCACCTCACAATTAAATTTGCCAGGTATCTTCTATTGCCGGTATTAAAAAAACGGGAACCGAATAGAAGCCACTTCTCCCTTTTACCGCAACCTGCCGTCGTTCTTTGCTGTTTTACCCTACTTTTCTCCCGTCTACCACCGCATCACCACCGCACCTATCCCGCATCCTCCCCTAAAGACGGCCTTATACCTCCCTTATATAAACCTAATAACAACCTATAGTTACTGCGTGCTCTGTAAAGCTACGTTTGAGAAACGGGCACCTTTTTCCTTTCAGCTAAGGTCTGCCTGGTCTGAATATGTTTCCATAATTTAGTCCGTCTAAGCTAAACTTGTTGCAGATGAGAGAGAATGCCTGCCTGAACTGCGGAGCCGGACTGATCAGTAAATTTTGCCATGAATGCGGGCAATCCAGCCACACCGGGCGTATAACTTTGAAGCATTTCTTTGTCCATGACTTATTGCATGGACTCTGGCATGTAGACAAAGGTTTATTATACACTTTCCTGCAGGTCTTTTTCAAACCGGGCATCGTTGCCGCCAACTATCTTGCAGGCAGGCGTAAACGATACTACAACTTTTTCTACCTGATTTTATTGTGCGTAGGTATCAATTATCTCCTCTCAAACTTGCTTGATAGTTGGTTGGGCTTACAGCCCAGCGAAACCCTGGCGCCAACGGATGATAACAGGATCAACCTCAAACAGAGCTTTGCAGGCAATTATAAATGGTTGATACTATCCGCTTTGCCCCTTTTTGCCTTTACCAGCCTTGCCATTTTCCGCCGTATCAAACTAAATATCGCCGAACACACAATCGTAAGTGCAGTGATGGTACTATCGGGCTCCGCCTGGGCTATGCTGTACAACCTCTGGTATTACCTAACCATCAGGATTGAATGGGATTATATCACTCTTCCTTTAGTAGCTTTTGCCTGTTGGATACTCCTGGTACCCATATTGGTCTTTTGGCAAATGAACAGGCATTTATATACCGTAGCAGGATTTAGCTGGCGGGTGCTCTGTTGGTATCTTATTAACCTGCTGTACATGCTAATCCTCGTTTTAATTCTTAACACACTCCTCGGCAAAACCGAAATACTGCTATTCTAGAACTCTCATCAATAGCATAAAAGAAAAGAGCCCCGCAAGCGGGGCTCTCAAGTTCATTGGAATATGTTCTACGCTTGTGCTTCCGCTTCAGCTCCACCTTCCTGGGCCTCAACTTTCTTAACCGCTGGTGCAGCAGTAGTACGGCGTACCGGACGGGATTGTCTCTTGTGGTTCTCACTCTGCCTGCGCAGGTTAGCTTCATGTTCTTCATGCCACTTTTGAAACTTTACCATCGCAGTTGCTTCGTCAAACAATCCAAGCTTTACGCCTCTCAATAAGTGCTTCAGGTACAAAACACCTTTGAACGACAAGATACGTCTTACAGTATCAGTAGGCTGCGATCCTTTGTGCAACCACTCTAATGCTTTTTGACGATCTAACTGGATTGTTGCAGGTACTGTTAATGGGTTGTAGGTACCAATCTTCTGGATGAACTTTCCATCCCTCGGTGCACGGGCGTCAGCTACCACTATAAAATAGAATGGTCTTTTTTTGCTGCCGTGCCTTTGTAGGCGCATTTTTACTGCCATCTTAAATAGAAATTTAAAGGCTAAACAATTAGGTTAACTAAAATTTGGACAACGAAAGTATAAGTTTTTTCGAAACTTCCAAAAGTAACCGGCAATCTAAGTTGTTAATTAGGTTTATCCACAGCCAAACCGTCTGGCAAACCCGGCTCGGATGAATCTTACATTGCAAATTATCCCGCTACGCGTCTGATATTCGTTTTTGCAATCATGCCCGCTTTTTCTAGTGCGGCACCATGCAATTGCCTACGTCCATCCTGCAAAAGCGGCTATATAACTTTTCGTAAATCGGTATAATGTTATGAATGTCAAACTTCACGGCCTGCTGGTAGGCATTTTCTTTAAACTGTGCCAGCCTCGTTTCATCTGTTAATAGCTCGATGGCATAGTTACTCATCGTTTCTACGTCTCCCACATCAGCCATAAAACCGGTTTCCCCATGGATATTAATTTCCGGCAGGCCGCCTGCATTCGTGCTGATTACCGGCACCCCGGCTGCCATCGCTTCCAATGCAGCCAATCCAAAACTCTCATATTCTGATGGCAGGATAAACAAGTCAGAAATTGCGAGTATTTCCTCCATCTGTTCCTGCTTTCCGAGGAATCTTATTTCGTCCTGTACCCCCAGCTTCCGGGCTACATGTTCTACGATAGGCCGTTCAGGCCCATCACCAACGAGCAATAGTTTACAGGCAATTTCTTTTTTCACCTTCGCAAACACTTCAATCACATCCTCTACCCTTTTCACCTTCCTGAAGTTTGAAGCATGCGTAATAATCTTTTCATCCTGCGGCGCTATCACCTGCCTGAAAGCAGCAACAGGCTTCTTATTAAACCTGCTCACATCCACAAAGTTGTGAATCACTTCTATTTCCTTTTCGATCGCAAAATTCCTGTTGGTCTCTTCTTTCAAGTTGTCAGATACCGCTGTAATGGCATCGCTTTCATTGATAGAAAAAGTCACGACTGGCTCGTACATCTTATCTCTTCCCACAAGGGTAATGTCAGTGCCATGGAGCGTTGTGATGAAGGGAACTGTTCTTCCGCTTTTTGCCACAATCTGCTTTGCCATAAAGGCTGCAGACGCATGCGGGATAGCATAGTGTACATG
>JAEZDR010000161.1 GCA_023433265.1 Bacteroidota bacterium
GTACAACTCTTTCACTACCCGGCTTACGAACTTCGCATTCCTGTACAAACCAACCGTTACTTATTTTATGCCGTTCATTACAACGTTCAGCCCCATCAATTTGAAGCGAAAGAAAGCTATTGATAAAACTGGCGCTATCAATGGCAGCATAATAAGGCGGTAACATAGTTTTGGTAACAATAACGGCTTGTCCCGTAGTATCGCTTGAAAAAGTGATTGTGGATTGATAGTTTGCAAGCGCCACTGCAACCCTTGCTTCCATTTCGTTGGGGAAGGATTCCATCAACTCGTTGATAGCTGCCCGTTCCAATTCATCGTTGCCGTCAGTGCCTGGTAAAGAAGTGATGGTGCATCCTAATTTATTATGGTTGAGTTTTACGAGATGATTGTAACGATAAGGCGCGGGTGAGTAGTTTGCAAAGAAATCCTGCAACTGTACAATAGAACGTCCCTTTGCAGCGACTGCGACAATACTATTGCGGCAGAGGTAGAACAAAACCTGCACATGAGAACTGTCTGCGTGGAGGTAATTAGCCTGCAACGCAGGGTAGTTGTGAAAACGGGTAAAGCTACTACCCTTGCGAGCTTTGAGACAGCCTGAATAAGCAAAGCTTTCCTCAGCCAGCCTCAACATAAATGTATCTTCCTCTATATAATCTACCTGGTTATTGAAGTACTTCATCACCATGAAAGAATTGCCCTTTGCATCGCTGCTTATCCATTCATGCCGGTTGGATGCATTTGTTTTAATAGGAATGAACAAAGGCTTTGTGGGCAGTATTGCACGAAAGCCACTATAATCATCGGCAAATAAAGAAGGCCCTTTATTGCTACGCGGTGAAAAACTAATGGAGGAGAAAAAGTTTTTTGCTTCATCGCCTTTAAGGATATAATCGCCGGCGCCTGAGGTTTTGAACAGCACCACCTCGTCTGGCAAAGCGAATATTTGGTAACGCTGAATGTCGCCTTTTTTTGTTTTGTTAGTAACCTCATATCCTGAGTAACCATTGGAGGTTATGCGCCTGCGTGTAATTATCTTACCGGGAATATGCTCGTAGAGAAGGCAAAATATCTTGTCTTCCACCCCTGCCACATTATCGCCAAAGAAAGAAGCATTGGTCCGGATGCGGCTGATAAGGTAGTAGCTCCCGTTCGCAATATCGATGTATTGCCAGGTGTCGAAGCCATCGTAGGATGGATACCGGTACATTTGACCGGAAGGGATACTAAACGAAAAAAGGCTATCCGGCATGCTGTGCCTGACAAAACGATTAGGCACACGAACCAAATCGAGCCTTTCCTTAGCCGTGCTGCTATGCTTGCTCATCGTTACAGGGCGTAGCTTGTAGCCCATAGCACGCAAGAATTCAATTACACCATGTTGACCCGGCAGGTGAGCCGCGCCGACAGCGACAAAGAGTGAATGTGTTTTAAGGATAGAGTCGATAGACTGAGCCTGGATGCGGCTACGGGCAAACATAAAGAGCTCCCTGAACTTCTCGTCCTGCACATTAGCTTCCTGCAAAGAGTCCAGCATATCGAGGTCGCCATTTTTATAAGCAAGTTCCGTTTGCCTGCTTGCAAGCATTTCCTGCTCGTAATTGTAACTCTTCCGTTTCCTGTACCGCGGGTCGTCTAATAATTTATATGCCTCTTTTACCAACCTTTCTGTTTCCTTGTAATCTTCTACCCCGGTAAACTTCTTATTCATCCGGCGGGCCGTGCGATAGATGTACATGTCGAGGTAGGTGTCTTCTTCAAACTCCTCCATACCCACTACACTCCTATACATGAGGCCATTAATCATCCTTGCCTCCATGCGCAGCGCCTGCTTTAACCTGTCTTCGTAGTTCTTAATGGCAAAGGTGTTGAGCGATAGTTTTTCATTATTGCCTGCGAGATGATCAGAACGAATGGAAAGAGCGCCAATCTGCATTTCCTTTTGCCTGGCATATTCTTCCTGCCACACCTCAGGATTTTGTTCGAGCGCAACCACTTCTACGCGCTGCATAGCATTATAAAACGAATCGTCGAGAATAAATACTGTTTTACTGCTGACATGCATGGTACCAAACAGGTAGGAAGGCTTCTTAAGGCCGTTGCCTGTGATTTCCCATAAAAGGCTTGGGTACTTCTTCTGTTTTTGGGTAACAGTTGTACTTCGGGCAGGTGAAGCGCCAGTGAATTGTCCGAATGAGGAAGTTTGCAAAATAGCCGCTAACAGTAGTACCTGTATTAGTTTCATATTAAGCTGAACCGAGTACTAAGGTACTGAATGTAACAGAGCAGATAAATTTTGGAAAGAATTAGTATCAAACTGAAGTTTTTAAAGATATCTTTGCACACTTTTTAAATCATGCCGTAACATGACGTTAGCTGCCCCGTAAGGCGGCGGCGAACTGCATGTGGCTCTAAACAATTGATAGCCACCTTCCTATCGGGCAGTTTGCGTTAAACTCCTTCAAAAGAAAGATTGGCTTAAAAACAGGACAGTAACGATGAAATTAAGTCAGTTTAAGTTCGACCTCCCCCTTAATCTTATTGCCCAGCATCCCACGAAGAAGCGTGAAGACTCCAGAATGATGGTAGTTCACCGCCATACAGGGCAGATTGAGAACAAGCATTTTAAGGACATTCTTGAGTATTTTGACGACAAGGATGTGTTCGTGGTAAACAACACGAAAGTATTTCCTGCAAGGATGTACGGAAGAAAGGAAAAGACCGGGGCCAAGATTGAAGTGTTCCTGCTGAGAGAACTGAACAAGGAGCATAAGCTATGGGACGTGATAGTGGATCCTGCCCGTAAAATAAGGGTTGGGAACAAGCTTTATTTTGGTGAGAACGATGAGCTAGTAGCTGAAGTAATTGATAACACTACGAGCCGCGGCCGTACCATCAGGTTCTTGTGGGACAGTGACGAGGAAAGCTTTAAGAAGATGCTGGAGTTCCTGGGCGAAACGCCCTTACCAAAATACATTAAGCGTAAGCCGGACGACGAGGACAAGGAACGTTACCAAACCGTATATGCAAAGCAGGAAGGCGCCGTTGCAGCGCCTACCGCGGGACTTCACTTTAGCAAGGAATTGATTAAGCGATGCGAGATTAAAGGGATAAGGTTTGCAGAAGTTACGCTTCATACAGGCCTGGGAACCTTCAGGCCAATTGAAGTGGAAGACCTTAGCAAACACAAGATGGATGCTGAGTATTACGAGATTACTGAGGAAGCCTGTAAGATTGTAAATAAGGCTAAGGAGTCGGGTTACAGGATTTGCTCCATTGGCACCACTACCATGCGTGCTATGGAAACGAGCTTTACTGCACAGAAGATGCTGAAGCCAAGCAGTGGCTGGACTAACCACTTCATTCATCCGCCTTATGAATTTAATATTGCAGACAGCCTGGTAACTAACTTCCACCTACCCAAAACAAGTTTGTTGATTATGGTTTGTGCATTTGCAGGCTACGACCTTGCAATGGAAGCGTATAAGAAAGCAATCAAAGACAAGTATCGTTTCTTCACTTATGGAGATGCGCTGCTTGTTGTATAAAAGCTTCGGCCCTAATACTTGAGCCTTCCGGGTAACCGGGAGGCTTTTTTTTGTGATATAAAGTGAGCGTGAAGAGGGTTAAGTGACCTTTTAAAGAACCTGGTAAGGCTTAGATGGTAACTTTAGTATAACTGAAGCCCTATTTACAGGTTGAGGGGCGTATTAATGGAGGTAAGCTTGTTATTACCTGGATATAAAAGGGATTCTAGCTAGAACCTAGCTAGAACCTAGCTAAAACCTAGCTGAAACCTAGCTGAAACCTGGCTATAACACCTTTTTTGGAATGTTAACCCGTTTGCTATGTTATAAGGAGAAGAGCAAAGAGTTGCAAATTACGCGAGGTCCCCTCCTCCCCTACCGGTAAAAGTGAAGAAGGATGCCGGATGCGAGAACGGCGAATGGAATTTTTTAGAGCTTGCATTTGTTTGGAGGTACATTAAAAAGAGTGTACCCGGTTGTGAAATTTGCAAAAAGCGGATGCGATGGGATACTGTGAGCCCGTTCAGGAAGCAGCGGAGTTTCCATATGAGCGCCAAATTGTAATTTACACCCGTTGAAAAAGTATATGAGGAAGTTATTTGCTGCCCTGGTTCTGCTTGCCTGTTCCAATGCCTTGTGGGCCCAGAATATAGAACAAACCCTTGCGGTGTATGAGAAACAATTTCAGCCGGAGCGATTGCACCTGCATTTGGATAAATCCATTTACTCGCCCGGAGAAACTGTTTGGTTTAAAGCATACCTGATGGAAGGCATTTACCCGGCCGAGGGAAGTAAGACGTTGTATGTAGACTTTGCAGATGACAAAGGAAAAACACTGAGCCATCTTGTATTCCCAATTATTAATGGAACGGCCAGTGGTCAGTTTATGGTACCGTTTGATTATACTAAACCCGTAATAAACCTTAGGAGCTATACCAAATGGATGCTAAACTTTGACAGCAGTTTCATTTACAAGAAACAACTACCGGTTATTTACCAGAACCCGCGCCTTGGTTCTGCCAACAACAAGGTGACATTTCAACCCACGCTAACTTTTTTTCCTGAGGGTGGTGATCTGGTAGCGGGGCTGAACAATAAGATAGCGTTTAAAGCGCATGACCAGGCGGGACGACCCATTGAAGCCCGTGGCGGAATCTTTAATTCAAAGGGAAAACTAATAGACTCGTTTAAGACTATTCATAATGGTTTAGGTTATTTTCAATTGGTTCCCGCAACAGGTGAAACCTATTCAGTAAAATGGCGTACGAACGATAAGACGGAAAGAGCGGGTAAACTTCCTGCGATTAAAAGTAATGGCGTAACATTATCTGTATCTGCACAGGGTAGTACCCGCCGTTTTACGATTAGCCGAAGCAGCAATGCCAGTGATGAGTTGAGCGAACTACATGTATTTGGTACTATGTATGGCGGTATTGTGTTCAAGGCCGATATAAAGCATAACAACCTCCAGTCGGTGGGTACGATTGAAACTGCACAATTTCCGAGCGGCATCCTGACGTTTACTGTTTTTGACAAGCACTGGAAAGCTATAGCGGAGCGGATAACCTACATCAACAATAATGAGTATAGGTTTGAACCGGAAGTAGGTTTCAGGAAATTGGATTTGAGCAAGCGCGGGCGGAACGAAGTGCAAATTGTACTACCGGATTCACTGAGTGCACAGTTATCTATATCAGTAACCGATGCGGGAATAGAGATAGACAAGCAACAGAACATTATCAGCCAGCTTTTGCTGTCATCTGAACTGAAAGGTGCTATCTATAACCCGGCTTATTATTTTACCTCAGGTAACGACAGTGTACAACTTCACCTGGACCTTGTAATGTTGACTCACGGCTGGAGAAGGTTTGCATGGCCTGATATTGCTGCAGGTAAACTGCCGCCGGTTAAATACCAGAAGGACACCAGCTATCTTACCTTGTCGGGCAAAGTGGTGGGACTTATGCCTTCGCAGATACAGGAAGCAAATAGCATTACCCTTTTTGTATTGGTGGACAGCACACGCAAAGTGTTTTCGCTACCGCTAAAAAAAGATGGGTCGTTCAGCGATGACAGCTTTCTCTTCTATGACACCGTGAAAGTTTACTACCAGCTAGCTTCAAAACAACTAGCTTATGTAGGTGAAGCGAGTTTGATGCCATCGAGGTTAGGTACGCCAGCCAGCTTCTTCATTAATAACATTACACCTGCGGCGTATTATGACACAGCAGGGGCTTACGCTAGTTATTTACGTATGCAGGAAAAGATAAGGGTGGAAGAACTGCTGCGGGGTACCACACTGGAGGGTGTTACGGTGACAGCGAAGGGCAAGAGCAGGGAAGAACAGTTGAATGAAAAATATGCCTCCCCTATGTTCAGGTCGGGAGACGGATACCAGTTTGACCTAACCAATGATGCGATAGCACAGAGTTCGCAAAATATCTTCACCTACCTACAGGGACGCGTAGCTGGTTTGCAGGTGAGTAATCCGACGGGGCAGCCCAGCGTTACGTGGAGAGGTGGCAGGCCGGCATTTTACCTTGATGAGATGCCTGTGGATGCGGAAATGCTGCTATCCATCCCGATTAATGATATAGCTTTTGTAAAGGCTATACGCCCACCTTTTATGGGAACAGGAGGGGCGAATGGTGCCATCGTAATTTACACCCGTAAAGGTGAAGACGTAAAACCTGTAAAGGGTAAAGGCCTTTCGACCAACATTGCCCTCGGGTATACGGCCCCAAGACAATTTTACTCGCCTAACTATGCGAACTTTAATAGCAGCCATACAGAAAAAGACAACCGCACAACGCTTTACTGGAACAGCAACATCACCACAGTACCGGGCAAGAACATCATCAGGCTTCCCTTCTTTAACAGTGATGTTGCCAATGGATTTAGGGTAGTGGTGGAAGGGATGACGAAGGAGGGATTACTTACACATATAGAGAAAGTGATAGAATAACTAAGACAGCGTTAAAAGCACGCGCACGCTATAGTTACAAGCTCCTGGGTCTTAATGTTTTGGGTTTTTATAAGCTTTCAATGGCATGGTTACTGGACGATATGCAGTGAACCATAAATGATTTTTTTATGTCAGGACGCGGAGATAAAAACAAGAACAGGAATGCAGGACGTGGTGCCAGTAACCAGAGTAACCAGGCGTTTGTAGCGGACGGTGAAAAGGAGCCGAAGAGTAACCATAACCGGGAGCAATCAGGGGGGCAGCCTTCTGAGCCACAGCGGAAGACCAACAGGGACCATAGCGTTTAGTTTCATCATTAAAACATATTCTCATGGAACAACAGCAGTCGTTTGAGTTATTTATAGATGGTGTGCCTTATTTTGTAAAGGCTACACCGTATTATTTGAATGGAGAAACGAGGTATGCGGTAACGTATAACGGATCGCCGGAAATGCTTTTTGCCTGGGAGCCCGCACTAGGCAGGCTAGCCGCATTAGGCGATGATACAGCGATACTGCCCGATACACTGGAGCGAGCAATTTCGCAGCGACTTATAAAAAGAGCTTAGTAAATATCCTAAAATGAAGAAGAATGGCAGTAGAGCATAATAACGAGCGTGATAAATTGAATGATTTAGAAGCCCAAAAGAATCATGTGAAGCGATCGTTCAACAACGACGGCGCCCCTATAAGGCCTGCGGGTTTTGAAGACGACGACGATAAACAGAGGAACACAAAGGGTAACCGGGAAGAGAAATAATTAATCTATACCTCTCCACCACTACCCACAGAAAAGCCGCCGAGGTTAAAAGACCCGGCGGCTTTGTATTTAGAATAGTAACACAGGGGAGTTACCGTGCTTTTGTTACTCGTTAGCATCGCCAGACATCCCTTATATTCGGGACAAGCCATAACCGGCTAATTCAATACCTGCGTTATTTGAAAGCATTGAACCCTGTAACATCCATCCCAGTGATTAACAAGTGGATATCGTGGGTGCCTTCGTAGGTAATGACGCTTTCCAGGTTCATCATGTGACGCATGATGCTGTACTCGCCGGTAATTCCCATACCTCCGAGCATTTGACGAGCGTCCCTGGCTATATTAGTTGCTATTTCGCAGCTATTACGCTTGGCCATACTAACCTGTTGCGGCGTAGCCCTTCCCTCGCTCATAAGCACTCCAAGCCGCCACACCATTAGTTGAGCCTTAGTAATTTCAGTAACCATCTCAGCCAGTTTTTTTTGTTGTAACTGGAATCCCCCGATAGGACGATCGAACTGCACTCGTTCTTTACTATAGCGAAGTGCAGTATCGTAGCAGTCCATGGCTGCCCCCAAGGCACCCCATGCAATGCCATACCTGGCTTTGGTAAGACAACCTAAAGGCCCCTTGAGCCCTTTGACGTTAGGGAAGATATTTTCCTTAGGAACTTTTACATTGTCAAAAACAAGCTCGCCTGTTGCGCTAGCTCTTAAACTCCACTTACCATGTGTAGTAGGTGTAGTGAAACCTTCCATGCCACGTTCTACTACGAGACCCCTTATATCGCCTGCTTCATCCTTAGCCCAAACCACAGCAACCTGTGCAAAAGGTGCGTTACTGATCCACATCTTAGCACCATTGAGAATTACATGATCGCCTGCATCCTTCATATTTGTGATCATGCCCGCGGGGTTGCTACCATGGTCGGGTTCTGTGAGTCCAAAACAACCGAGCCATTCGCCAGACGCAAGTTTAGGAAGGTATTTCATGCGCTGTTCTTCGCTGCCATATGCGTAGATTGGGAACATGACAAGTGAGCCCTGCACACTTGCAGTGGAACGCACGCCACTATCGCCCCGCTCAAGTTCCTGCATCATAAGGCCGTAGCTGATGTAGTCCATGCCTCCACCTCCATACTTTGCAGGGATGGTGGGACCAAAACAACCAAGGTCGCCCATCTGTTTGACGATCTGTTCAGGGAACTCTGCCCGCTGAGCGTAATCTTCTATGATAGGGCTGATATGCTGTTTAACATAGTCGCGAACAGAAGAACGAATCATTCTATGCTCTTCGGTAAGCAAGTCGTCAACAAGAAAATAATCAGGAGAATTAAACATATCGGTTCTTGCGGCCATGGCGAGGTTATTTGTTGCGCAAATGTATGTAATAATGCCCTGCACGAAGTGAAACAGCGGAGCAAATGCTAGCAGGAAATTCTTAATTTCGATACATGCAACCAACCTGTGTTAATTGCGATTCACCAACTACCGGCTCGCAGAATTTTTGCCCCCACTGCGGACAGAAAGCTGCGGTACATCGGCTAAGCCTTCATGAAATACTTCATGAAGCTATCCATTATTTTACCCATGCAGATAAAGGAATCTTCCCGTTGTTGAAGACGCTTGCTTTGAAACCGGGTTTGGTTCAACGAGAGTATGTGTTGGGAAAGCGAAAGAAACATTTTGCCCCACTCAATTTCTTTCTGATAGTAGCAACCACTTTTGTATTAATCAGCAGTTTACCCGGAACAGCAAAAGATACATCAACCTTGCTAAGCAGCAGGCGTTTGAAGATAGAAGCAATGGAACCCGGGCCGGAGAAAACCCGGCTGCTGACTATGGTGGACCGAACTGAACGATCGTCCTTCTTTATGAAGAAATATGGAAACATAGTTGCAATGGCAGCGGTGCCGCTTTTATCACTTCTGTTCTACCTATTCTACAGGAAAGGCCCATACAATTATACAGAGCACCTGGTGTGCAACATGTATATCAACGGATTTTCGGTGTTGTGTTATGCTCTGCTATTTTTGCCCCTGGCGAAGATTTTTAACCTAAAGGAATTCAACCTTCTATTGATACTTTTCCTTGTTTTTGAAGTGGCTTACAGAAGCGTTTCCTACTATCACTTTATTGGTAACTACACGGGAAAAGCGATGGTAAAAAGCATTGTTCTTTCGATAACCGGGATTGTGATGTGGGTATTAATATCCTTTACGGTTATCGGCTTGTATATTGAAAGGGGCAGCTTTTTTTAGGGAGGTTAACCGGCGCCGTCTTTAAACTCGGCCTGTGCCCTGTGTAACCTGTCGTTAATGGCGCGACCAAGGCCCTGCTCGGGCATCTTCTCTGCGAGGATTACATCAAAATCTTCCTGGTCAATTCTTCGTAATGTGCTGAAAAGATTTGCGGCCGCTTCGGCCAGGCTGCCGGAAGCGGAGAGCGGAAATGAAGTAACGCCCTCTAACTCCGATGGCGATAAGGTTATTACCGCAATACGTTTTCCTTCATAGACGCTGGCAAGTTCTGCCACATTACCCATGTAAAGCGGGATATTGGGTGCATAATGACTTTTCAGTTTTCCTGAAGTAACTATTTTTTGCGAGTTTGTTTGTAAGATGACGGGCATGCCGGCTGCTGCCCTTATTTGCTCAAGTGTGATGCCTCCAAACCGGTGAACGATTACAGATGTTGACGTACACTCGATGATCGTTGACTCCACTCCTACTTCACTAGGCCCGCCGTCGAGGATGTAAGGAATTTTACCGTCAAGGTTTTCCAATACGTGATTGGCTGTTACGGGACTAACATAACCTGAGGGATTTGCGCTAGGCGCAGCGACAGGAAACGAGAGTTGCTGAAGTAACTGTTGGGTTAAGGGATGAGCAGGCACCCTAACGGCAACTTTGTCGCTTCCGGCGGTGAGAATGTCGGGCACGCTTTCGGTTTTAGGTAAAAGCAAGGTTAAGGGGCCCGGCATTAGCGCGCCTGCGATTTTGAGTTCCAACTTTGATATGGCAGCATAGCGCCCGATATGTTCAATACCGGGAACATGCATGATGAGGGGGTTGAAGCGCGGCCTGTTCTTAACCTCGTAAATGCGGGCAATGGCTGCACCGTTGAGTGCATTGGCCGCCAGCCCATAAACCGTTTCAGTAGGTATGGCTACAAGGTCGCCCTGCTCGAGTAGCTTCTTAGCGTAGCTAATGTCTGTGCCTATTATGGTCTGCATCAGTGTGCAAAGGTAAACTACAGCGGCAAAACTGTTGTATTTTGCGTCATATTAACGCGGATGAGTTTTAAAACGTTACTTGTACAAAGCTTGATTTGGAGGGGCCTGTACTTTGTAACCGTACTCCTGTTGAACCTGGTCTTGTCCCGATTTCTTGAAGCTGCCCTTTATGGAGTAATCTTTTACCTATCTACAATTTTTGCACTGGTGGTTTTGGTGGGAAGTTTATCGTTGGATTCAGGTATAGGTTTTTATGCAGCGAACAATAAGGTACCGCTCCAAAAGCTTACCGTGGTGGCCCTTTGCTGGAGCGTGGTGGCTGCGCTTGCGGTTTATGGCGGCGCCTTGTACCTATTTAACGGCGAGACGTATAATGGCCTTAGCCAACAGCAGCTTGTACTCTATTCATTGTGTTATGTGTGTGGCCTTATGCTATGCAATTTCTTTACTGCCTTGTTTTACGCAAAAAAGGACTTCATCATTCCCAATGCAGTGATGATAGCCTGGAATATTTTCCTTATCGTGCTCACTTTTGGGTACAAGGTAAAAACCAGTGATAACATAAAGACCGTGCTACACCTGTATTTCCTATTCCTGCTAGCGCAGGGGATTTCACTCCTAATTGCCTGGTTGATTAAGACAAGGGAGTATAAGCTTGCAATTCCAACATGGCAGGAAGCGTCCCCCGTTTTCAGGTATTCCATGCTGGCTCTTGCTGCCAACGTGGTGTTTTTTCTTGTTTACAGGATAGACTATTGGTTTGTACATAACAGCCCTGTTTGCACTGAAAGCGACCTTGGCAACTATATTCAAGCCTCCAAACATGGGCAAATGCTCTTAATTGTGCCGCAGGTTTTAGCAAGTGCCGTGTTTCCTGAAACCGCCGGCGGTATAAACAGGCAGGAAGTTAGCCATGCAATCATGCGCATGGCGAGGCTATTTATGCAGCTATACATCTTGCTTGGCATCGTGGTAGTGTTTGGGGGACAATCCATTTTTACGTGGCTGTTTGGGGAAAGCTACAACAACATGCATATACCTTTCCTACTCTTGTTGCCGGGTATTTTCTCACTTTCAGTGCTTGCACTCATGTCTTCTTATTTTGCAGGAAAGGGCAAGGTAATGGTGAATGTAAAAGGGGCCTTACTGGCATTGTTATTTGTTGCTATTGCTGATTGGATATTTATACCGGTGTATGGGATTGTGGCAGCGGCCGTCATAAGTTCAGTTGGCTACACACTAAATCTAGGCTATTCGCTTTTGCAATTTTATAGAGATTACAGTATTAATATCGCTGCTTTCTTCAGATGGCAGGCGAGTGACTACTCCTGGATAAAAGACGTAATAAAAAGGAGTGAAAAACGATGAGAGCATTATGGCTTGCAAGCTGGTACCCAGATAAAGTAGATGCTTACAACGGCGATTTTGTGCAGCGACATGCTTTTGCCGCATCGTTGTATTGCGAAATAGATGTAATTCATGTGCAACCAGACTTTGATGGTTTGGTAGCGGATGGAGAGATTGAATGTACACGCCAAAACCAGAACCTCCACGAAACAGTTGCTTACCTCCGCATGAGCAAAAGGTTTTGGATGAAGCCAATGAACCAGCTTCGATACTTCCGGTTGTTTAAACGGCTATTAGAGCGATACATAAATGAAAAGGGAAAACCGGATATAGTTCATGTTCATGTACCTATTAAGGCGGGGCAGATGGCTTTATACCTGAAACGTAAGTACAATATCCCGTTTGTAGTGACCGAACATTGGGCTATTTATAATCATCATGCTCCCGGTAAGTTTAGCAGTCAGAGTGCGTGGTTCAGGCTATTGACCAAAAAGGTATTAAGCGAGTCAGCAAACTTCTTTCCTGTAAGTAATGAGCTGGGCACAGCGGTTAATAAAATGGTTGTACCCAAAACATATAAGGTAATTCCAAACGTTGTAGATACAGGTTTGTTTTCTTATAAAGAGAAAAAGGATCCAAAACCCTTCGTATTCCTTCATGCATCCACATTGAATTACCAAAAGAACCCGGAAGCTATTATTGAAACCTTCATCCGATTGAACCAAAAGTACCCGGACACTGAACTGAGAATTTTAGGCGAGGTGCCGCCACAGCTACAGTTGTACCTGGAGAAAAAAACCTTGCCACCTGCAGTGATTTTCGAGGGGATGGTATCGTACAAGGAAGTAGCAGGGCATATGCAGCAAAGCGACTGCCTGCTATTATTCAGCCGTTATGAAAATCTGCCGTGCGTGATATTAGAATCTTTCTGTTGTGGTGTACCCGTAATTAGTACCGGTGTGGGTGGCATACCCGAAGTGATAAACAAGGACAATGGACTAATTGTACCCAACGATACAAACGCATTGTACGAAGCAATGGAACATATGGTGTTGCAGAAGAGTAAATACAACAGACCGGCCATAGCAGAAGCGGCTTCGAATCAGTTCAGTTATGAAACAGTGGGAAAGACCATTTTATATGAGTATTGCGTTGTGAAGCTGCGGGAGAAGGAAGGGGAACTTAAAAGATAATACTGCTACATCCAATGTTCGGAAGTGGTTTCTATCCTGTATAAAACAAAGTTTCGGATTTGATGCGCAACAGCAACTGGAAGGTAAGGCAGCGAAACTGGTCCTCCTGCTGTTACAAATAGCAATGTTGCCAGCTTGTTTCTTCGCTGGTAAACATTCTGCGACAGATGAACCTGCTGCACTTTTACAAAACGCATCAATGTAATCTTTCGCCCCCACACCCCGCTTTGAACCTGCAGTGTATCTTCATTTGCAAACCACCTGAAATTCCTGTGCCAGACAGACACTCTACCATACTGATACAAAGGAAACAGCAGCAGCCAGGCACTATGCCATCGAAGCCAATAGAACGAAGCGGCTACCAGTACCAATGTGATAGTTGAGAAAATGATTAGTTGCCTGCGCTTGTAATGCGTGCTTACCTGATGGGCTTCTTTGAAATTAGCTATGGCTCCATTGTAATACCCTTTTGAAAGCTCAACAATTTTAGACTGGCCCACAAAAGGCAGGTGGTTGATTTTCTGAACCCCGCTCATTTGGTCGGAACCTACCAACTTGACGTCGGTGAGCCAATAATTTATCTTCCTGCGCAGCCAATTAGCTTCCCAGCTAAAGACCTGAACTTTATTGACCGGGATTAGTTTCTGTTGTTTATTGAGTAAACCATGGCTCACGCGCCATTGTTTCCCTTCATCCAGGAGTTGAAACCCATAGTATTTATTAAGGGTGAGCAGGACAGAAACCAACACGGAAACCACTGCTGCAACCGTTACGAGGAAGATAACTGTGATGAATATCTGTTGCTGCACCTGTGATTGCACTTCACCTCCATACCTCTCCACCAGTTCCCAGCTATCGAACCTGAAGACATCTTCGAGATCGTTGATCATACTGAGAACAAAAAAGACAAGGATGATGAAAGCTTTGAGATGGTTTGCAGAAAGGCTGAGCTTTAATATATCAGAGGCAGACATCCTGTAGGATTTGCTTTGCTTTAAAACGACAGGCTTTTCAGCATCGGAAGTAAGCTCGAGCGGTGCTGAGACCTTCTCAACAGCCATGATAGCCTCTTTGAGAGCAGTGGCTTTCACAATTGTCAGCGCATCGATCTCAGCCTCCATTTTGTCGCTGCCTGTACTGTCGAATGATACTTTCACCACGTTAAATAGCTGCTGCCAGAGATTTTGCTCAAGGTGTACTGCCTGGATATTCTTTAACGGTATAGTAAGGGTCTTTTTTTTGAAGGCTCCTGTTAGAATCACAAGGTTTTCTCCTTGTATGGAAAACCGGTAATAGAAATATTTAAGCAGTGCGACAACGATACCTACTACCGTACCAAGCCCGACCATTACGAGGCCCTGAACCAGGCGTTTATTGCCCTTTGCCTCATCATCATTGCCGCGTATGAGAA
>JAEZDR010000171.1 GCA_023433265.1 Bacteroidota bacterium
GTATGAGTGTATTTAAAAAGAAACCCCTTCACCAGGTACTTGCTCACGCTGCTGATAATGAAAAAGGATTAAAGAGAACGTTAGGCGCTGCCAACCTCGTAGCCTTAGGTATCGGTGCAATTATCGGCGCCGGCCTTTTTGTTAGAACTGCAGCCGCCGCAGGGCAAGCTGCCGGACCCGCAGTAACCATCTCCTTCATTATTGCCGCCATTGGTTGCGCATTCGCAGGCCTTTGTTATGCTGAATTTGCTTCAATGATTCCTATTGCGGGCAGTGCTTACGCTTATTCCTATGTAACAATGGGTGAACTGATTGCCTGGGTAATAGGATGGGCGCTAATTATGGAGTATGCATTGGGTGCAGCCACTGTATCCATCGCATGGAGCGAATATTTGAATAAGCTGCTGGACAACCGAATACCTTATGAGTTATGCCACTCTCCTTTTGAAAGTTTCACCGATGCGGCCGGGGTGGCTCACCAGGGCCTTATTAACCTGCCTGCTTTGGTGATATTATTAATATTAACCTTGCTGCTAATAAAAGGAACCCAGGAAAGCGCATTCGTTAATGCCATCATTGTATTTATCAAAGTCGGGATCGTGATCGCCTTTATAGCTATCGGCTGGAAGTTTATTGATCCTGCAAATCATACACCTTACATGATTCCAGAGGGAACAGCCCCTGTTACTGACGCTGCAGGCAAGGTGCTAACTAGTTATGATGGCTTTTTTGAGCATGGTTGGGGTGGAATGCTAGGTGGCGCTGCGATTGTATTCTTTGCATTCATTGGTTTCGATGCCGTTTCAACCGCCGCACAAGAAGCAAAGAACCCAAAGCGTGATATGCCAATAGGCATTCTTGGTTCATTGGTAGTGTGCACAATCTTATATATTCTTTTTGGCCATGTTCTCACAGGCGTAGCTCCCTGGAAAGAATTTGTTGATCCTACTAAAGGCCAGGAAGCATCGGTTGCCTACGCCATTTCTGAGCACATGCCCGGTTATGAATGGCTTTCCACCGCAGTTACGGTGGCTATTCTTGCAGGATTTTCATCGGTAATATTGGTAATGCTCATGGGTCAAAGCCGCATTTTCTATACGATGAGCCACGATGGATTGATTCCAAAAGCCTTTGGCGTCCTTCACCGTAAATTCAAGACACCCTACAAGGCAAACTGGATTCTTTTCGTCTTCGTTGGGTTATTTGCTGCTTTTGTGCCAGGGCACGTTGCCGGAGATCTTACAAGCTTTGGAACTCTTTTCGCTTTCGTGCTGGTAAGCGCAGGCGTTTGGATTTTGAGGAAACGCGAACCGCAAATGAAACGTCCTTTTAAAGCCCCTGCCTATAAACTTGTTTCTTTCCTGGGTGTGGTCATTTGTAGTGCCATGATAGTGGCAATTGACATCAGGACACTTCAATTTGCCTTCCTCTGGATGATTCTTGGATTGATCGTTTACTTCCTTTATAGCAGGAAACATAGTAAACTGAAAACAATGGCAGATGTACTGCCAACACACGACGATTTTGAAAAAATTAAATACGACTAAAATTAAAGTCAATTTAGTTTACCAAAAAGCTGATCGGTTATTCCCCGGTCAGCTTTTTGCTTTTCAAAAGGTATATTTTTCCCTTCTTGAATTGTTTCAACTGCCTAATCTCCGCCTTAGCTCTCTCTTATGCCTCCCTTATGCCTAGCTTATGCCTAGCTTATACCTAGCTTATGCCTAGCTTATAACACCCTTATTTTTCTAAGTAATCGACCCTATTTCCTAAGTATTTATACTTAACTCGCTCGTTTGCCTGTCCACGCTTATCTCAAAAACCACTTTTTCGCCTCAAATAAGCTATCGCAACAGGAAAGATGATGGCGTTGCAAGGTGTCAGCGGTTATTTCTGGCGTCCGGAGGCAGAGTGTGAAACAGGCTGCTTAAATTTGCCCCCTCTTAATTTAAAGTACCGGAAAACAACAGAAACGAATGGGAAGGATTTTCGAAGTACGCAAAGCTACCATGTTTGCCCGCTGGGACAGGATGGCTAAGCAATTCACACGCATTGGAAGAGAAATAGCTATTGCAGTCAAATCAGGTGGCCCTGACCCTAATACAAACCCTGCTCTCAGGCGGTGTATGCAAAACGCGAAGGCTGTAAACATGCCCAAAGACCGGGTGGAAGCAGCTATTAAACGTGCCCAGGGCAAGGAGATGGATAACTTTGAAGAAATCCTCTACGAAGGTTATGGTCCCCATGGCGTTGCCATACTGGTGGAGACTGCCACAGACAACCATGTAAGAACCGTAGCAAACGTGAAAAGCTACTTTAACAAGGGTGGCGGCGCTTTAGGCAATAGCGGCAGCGTAAGCTTCCAGTTTAAGAAAATGGGGGTATTCAAGCTTAAGCCAGAAGGGTTGGATGTTGATGAACTTGAACTGGAGCTGATAGACCACGGGCTTGAAGAAATGGGTGAAAGCAATGATGAGAACGGTAACCCTGTTATAGTGCTCCGAAGCGCATTTGTTGACTTTGGACGCCTTCAAAAGGCGCTGGAAGACAAAAACATTACACCTATTAGTAGTGAACTAGAGTGGATTCCAACCACCACGGTTCCCGTTACTGACCAACAGGCCGAGGATGTTAGTAAACTTATAGAGAAACTTGAACAGGATGATGATGTAGGTAAAGTATTTCATAACATGGGCTAAATTCTGCTCTTGGAAAAGAAAAAGCTGCATCGGTCGTTGCAGCTTTTTTGCTTTATAGGTTAAGCGTGCTAGCTAATCGTCATCTGGAATACACTTTCATCTCCATAAAAGCCTTCAAGCTTATCACCAACTACACATTCCCCTACTCCTGCCGGAGTTCCTGTAAAAATGAGGTCGCCTATGTTGAGCGAAAAATATTGAGAAACGTTGGATATTATTTCTGCAAACGAAAAAATCATTTCAGACGACGTACCTTTCTGCACGACTTCATCATTCTTTTTCATTGAGAAATGGATAGGCTTTTCTAACTCGCCGGGGCTAATGTTTGTCCACTTTCCCACCACTGCTGAATTGTCCCAGGCTTTTGCTTTTTCCCAGGGAAGTCGTTTTTCTTTTAGCCTGTTTTGTAAATCCCTGGCCGTAAAGTCAATGCCCACGGTAATACTATCCACAAACTTCAGGGCCTGTTGTTTACTTATATACTTACCATTTTTACACACTTTCAAAACAAGCTCAGCCTCATAATGAAGCTCATTCGTAAACTCCGGGTAAAAAAAAGGAACATGCATCTGCATTAATGCATTCTTTGGTTTCATGAAGATTACCGGTTCATCAGGCACATCGTTATTCAGCTCCTTAATGTGCTCGCCATAGTTTCTGCCTATGCAAAATATTTTCATGGTCTCGGGTTCTGTTGTGAGAAAAGCAAGGGTTAGTGCAAAATTAACCTATTTAACCACCACGGGAAAGCTTTGGCTATTTACTGAATTCATTGCCCGTTCAATACCTTGCAGAACAAAGTCTTCAATCACAGTAATACAACGTTCGGTTTTTTCCTTCACCAGCGGACGTTCTTCATCCGTCCACTTTCCCAATACGAAATCCACCTGCTTACCCTTCGGATAGTTATTGCCAATGCCAAACCTAAGCTTGGGATACTCTGTTGTTCCTAGCATGAGTTCAATATCTTTAAGGCCATTATGGCCTGCTGCACTACCGGAAGGCCTTAAACGCAGCTTACTTTCTGGCAAGGCAAGTTCATCAACAATTACAAGGAGGTGTTCAATTGGAATCTTTTCTTTATCCAACCAATATTTTACTGCTTTACCGCTAAGATTCATGTAAGTAGTTGGCTTTATACAGACTAATACCCTTCCTTTTAAACGTACTTCCGCTACGGATGCTAATCGGTCAGTTTTGAACATCCCCCCGTGTTTTAATACGAAAGCATCGAGTACATCAAACCCTATATTATGTCTTGTTTGTGCATATTCTAATCCAATGTTTCCAAGGCCAGCTATCAAAAACTTGCTCATAAAGTGTAAAAATAAAAGATATTTGACCTTGATCCGGTATAACTCATCACCCCTATGCTTATAAGGACTTGGCAACGACTAACAAATCTTGGGATAGAAGTGTCATCTTCATTCGAAGAAACGAAAAAGACCAAGCTCATTAATGTATGCTATTGGACAATACTGCCAGCATTCTTCCTATTTAGCATGCTTAATTTCCTCGAAGGCGATTACACCTTGGGCTTTACTCACCTTTTAATTGCGATAGTTAGCGGTATTTTCCTTGCAGTTAACTACCTCCATCGCCTGGAGTGGACGAGAGTTGTATTACTAATTCTTACAACCCTTCTCTTTACCTTTTCAGTTTTGCAACATCATACAGGGACAGAGTATTTCCTGCTGGTAAATATGGTAATAAGCGCTCTCTTGTTTAATGACAGTAAACACATATTCCCCTTAACCTTGTTAAATGCAGTTCTTTTTGTTTTCCTTATCTACCATGTGCATTACAGTCCCTCAGCAAATTCTATCCCGCAAGTTCCGGTTTATCGTATCCTCATCCGCGTAGTCATTGCATTGAGTTTATTCATGTTGGCTATACAGTATTTCGTTCGTGAATATGCAAAGGGCAGGCGTGAAATTGTAGCGTCAAACAACAGGCTGGCACAACAACAAGAAAGACTTGTAATCCAGAAGCGCGAGTTGGAACAGAAAAACGACCAGCTTGAAATACTAAACGAGACCAAGGAAAAGTTATTTACGGTAGTAGCGCATGATATGCGATCGCCTATCGCAGCACTAAAGACATCATTGGACCTTTTCAACAGTAATATGATTACTACAGATGAATTCAAAATGCTCACCACACAATTGTCTGTACAGGTAAACCAGCTTTGGGACAACCTGGATAACCTTCTGCAGTGGTGTCATAGTCAAATGGCAGGAATCATCACACACCCTACAACGGTTAAATTAGATAAAGCCTTTGCTGAAGTAACAGAACTACTCCACAGCGGAATTCAACATAAGAAACTGCAACTGGAAACAGGTTTCCCTAACGAAACGAGTGTTTTTGCAGACTTAAATCATGTAAAGATTATTCTGCGAAACCTTTTGTCTAATGCAATTAAATACAGTAACGTGGGAGGGCATATAAAGGTTGCTTGCCATCATACTGAGGAAGAAACTTGTATTACCATTAGAGATGAGGGAAAGGGCATGACGCCCGAACAGGTTGATAACCTCTTCACCTATAACAAGAAACCGGTGATGGGAACCATGAACGAAAAAGGTTCCGGGCTAGGGCTTATGCTATGTGCGGAGTTTGCACAAAAAAACAGAGGCAGAATTTCTGCCTCCTCAGTTGCTGGTGAAGGCAGTGTTTTTACACTTTGCCTGCCTTCAGCCAGGATTGCCAATAGCAGCTAACTATTTTGTCGGCGGCAATAAAACTTTATCAATAACATGGATAACACCATTGCTTGCTTTTACAGTTGCAACAATGTTGGCATCATTCACCATAAACTTGCCATCCTTTGCTGAAATCTTGACATTATCACCGTTCGCCTGACCTATCATTTGCCCGTCACGGAAAAGATTAGTGTTATAAACACCAACAGATACGTGGTATTGCAAAATATTTTGCAAATCAGCTTTCTTTTCAGGCTTCAGCAATTCGTCCAATGTTCCCTTTGGTAATGCATCGAAAGCAGCGTTTACCGGAGCAAATACAGTAAACGGTCCCGCATTAGATAAATCAGTTACCAAATCGGCGGCTTGTACAGCCTTAACCAAAGTACTATGATCCTTTGAGGATATTGCCACTTTCACTACGTCTTTTTCAGAGTCAGCATCGTCTTCTGCTTCCTGACCTCTTGGAAGTGAGGTGTTCTCAGATGCAGGCGAATCTGTAGCGGTTGGTTCTGATGTTGTGTTACAGGAAAGTGTGATGGTTAACACAGCAGCCAGGCTAAGAAAAATTCTTTTCATAAACATTAATTGTTTTTTGGGTTGGAACTGCCAAACTATAACACCGCCGGTTTAATTTTTATGATCTAAGTCATACTCCCGGGCATAAAAAAAGCCCCGCTGGCGGGGCTTGTAAAATATTGTAAAAAAAGGATTACTTCTTTTTAGCATCAGCGTTAGTGGCTTCTTCCTGCCTTAGCTGGCGGGTTGTAACAACAGACGCAATAGGAATACGAGGGGAGTTAAGTATTTCCATTCCGGAAACTTTTACATCTTCCACCCTAATGTTGCCATTCAGTTCAAGGTTGGTTATATCGATTTCTATGCTCTCTTGAAGATCCTTAGGAAGAGCTTTTACTTTCAGGCTTTTCATTTTCGTAACGAGCTTACCCCCTGCTTTAACCCCTGCTGCGGCGCCCGTAAATTTCAATGGCAATGTAGCAATAACCTTCTTTTCACCAACTAACTCAAGCAAGTCAACGTGGATAAGGGAGTCACTTACCTTGTCAAATTGCAGGTCTTTCAAAATGCATTTGTAAGATTTGCCATCAACCTTAACTTCCGCGATCTGGAACTGTCCGGTATAAACCAATGACTTAAACGCTTTAGCAGGAGCAGCAAAATTAACTTCCTGAGCGCCACCATAAATTACACCAGGCACAAGTTCCTGAGAGCGAAGTTGGCGGGTGGCTTTTTTTCCGCTTTCGGTCCTCAGTTGTCCTTCGATTGTAACTGTTTTCATGTTTTAAAAAATTTGAGCGGCGAAGGTAAGGCAATGCGTTGAGAAAACAGCAGCTCTAACAAACTATTAGGCTCCCTGTGCAACCTGACACTTTGCGTAATGTATATATTCTAGCTAAAATACTAGTAATCAGCATTATTGATAAGATTCCATAAGCTGTCCAGTTTCGGTTGTCTCTCAAATCCAGTCCCTAAAACATGCTCGCTCAGAAATTTATCTGCATGCTTTACACGTTCCTTTGTTAGAGGATGAGTGCTTAAAAACTCAAACTCAACTTCACCATCCCTACTGCTATTCTCAAGTGTAGCCATCAAGTCTTTCATTCCCGAAGGATCAATCTTATTCCTGATCATTAGCTTCATTCCTTGTTCATCGGCCTCCTTTTCCAGGCTACGGGAGTAACTGAGTTCGCGCAACATATCAGCATTTTCTACAATAAAAGAAGTTAAACCACTTGCGTCTCCGAAAACAAGGTGAAGAACCACCGATGTGGTAACACTCCTAAGCATAGCCCTTAGGCTATGGCGTCCATTCACATGTGAAGCCTCATGGCATAACAACGCAGCAAATTCTTCTGAAGACTGCATATAACTGAGCAGCCCCGTATAAACTACCACGTTGCCGCCCGGCAGTGCAAACGCATTGACAATGCTATCGTTTACAACAGTAACCTTTACGGGATATTTGTCGCTGAGTTCAAGTTCCTCGATAAACTGGGTTACCAGATGGGTTTTTTCAATGTTTACATCTTTGCCCTCCATCAAACTTTGATAAAACTTCTTACCAATGGCAATTTCGTTCTCCGGAGAAATAACGGATAGCCCAACCATAGGAATTAGTTTGGATAGCACAATAAAGGCACCCAGGATGATTGCCGTTGCGAAGGTGATGATACCGATGTTACGTCTGCGTTTGCTTCTCCCGCCACTATTCGTCCCAAGCTGTTTAAGCTGATTATACCCGGGTTCTGAAGATTCTAATGTTAGATATGCCGTTGCAGTACTATCCAGATATACGTTTAGCTTGCCATTCAACTCCACGGATTTGCAGTCGCTGAGATCTGCAGCCCCCAGGAGCTCCCTTGTGTCTTCTTTGTAAATGTTGATGCGGTTTCTGAATATGAGCAAGGTGACTATTTGAGGTTCCGGTAAATATTGATTGTAGTATATAGCCTTGCTGTTCATTGGGACGGGGAAAATAATGGCGACAAAATAAGATGCTTTTTTCATTTCATTCGGTTAGCATTTAAAATATCAATCGAAGCATCAGCAATGCTTAACTTTATGCGCAGGCTATTGAACTCAACCCTAATAGCCGTTAAAAGGAATGTTAGTAAAAACATTTAGTAGCGCCGTCTATGGCGTTGAGGCCATCACCATAACCGTGGAGGTAAATGTAGCTGCTGGACAGAAATATTATATAGTTGGACTGCCGGATAATGCTGTAAAAGAGAGTCTCCAAAGAATAGAAAGTGCAATCAAAAGCATGGAGAAACATATGCCGAGAACAAAGATTATCGTGAATCTTGCCCCGGCAGATATTCGGAAAACTGGTAGTGCATTCGATCTCGCAATTGCACTCGGAATATTAGGTGCGTCCGAACAAATACCTGCCCCGGAACGTTTAGCAGAATATGTTATCATTGGGGAGTTAAGCCTTGACGGAAATATACAGCCTGTTAAAGGAGCTCTTCCTATTGCCATACAGGCCAGGAAAGAGGGGTTCAAAGGAATGTTCGTGCCCCTTGAGAACTCTCGTGAGGCGGGAATGGTAAACAACGTAAAGGTTTACGGCGTGACCCATTTGAAAGACGTGATCGATTTCTTCAAGGATGAAAGTACCCTTGAACCTGTTGTAGTGAATACACGAGAAGAGTTTTTTCATTCACAATACGAATTTGATGTTGATTTTACTGATGTAAAAGGTCAGGAAAACATTAAAAGGGCCATGGAAATAGCTGCCGCCGGCAGCCACAATGCAATTTTGATTGGGCCACCGGGAGCTGGTAAAACAATGTTAGCAAAACGGTTACCGACTATACTTCCTCCCTTGTCGCTTCAGGAAGCGCTGGAAACCACAAAAATTCATAGCGTAGCGGGCAAATTGCCTGAAAATACTTCCCTCATAAGCAAGCGGCCATTCAGAAGCCCGCATCATACCATTAGCGATGTAGCACTCGTTGGTGGTGGGGGAATACCACAGCCTGGAGAGATATCACTTTCACACAATGGTGTTTTGTTCCTGGATGAGTTGCCGGAGTTTAAACGCACTGTGCTTGAAGTTATGCGTCAACCTATGGAAGAAAGAAGGGTTACCATTTCAAGAGCTAAGATTGCTGTAGACTTTCCTGCAAACTTTATGCTTATTGCCAGTATGAACCCTTGTCCGTGCGGGTATTACAACCACCCTGACAAGGAATGCACCTGTATTCCGGGTACCGTTCAAAAATACCTAAACAAAGTTTCGGGTCCATTGTTAGACAGGATTGATTTGCATGTGGAAGTTACTCCTGTGCCTTTTAGTGAATTAAGCCGACAACAGACGGGTGAATCATCCTCCATTATTAGGGAGCGCGTAATATCAGCCAGGAATATTCAGTCGGAACGCTTTAAGGATCACCAGGGGATTTATGCCAATGCTCAAATAACAACCAAGATGTTACAAGAATATTGTTCCATCAATACCGCAGGCGATGCATTATTAAAAAGAGCGATGGAGAGGTTGAACCTGAGTGCACGGGCATATGATCGTATCTTGAAGGTATCAAGAACCATTGCGGATTTGGCGGCAAGCGACGAAATAAGAGTCGAACATCTTGCGGAGGCCATACAATATAGAAGCCTTGATAGAGAAGGGTGGGCAGGGTAAAATAAAGCTTTTGATAACTGCGTTAAATACAGTCTCTGAATCGAACAATTTATTTCAAGACGGTTTTATGAAAATCATATTTGTAATTATTATTCTAATCAAATGCAGCAGCCCACTATGGGCTCAGGAATCATTGGTGGGCACGTACGAAATTTGCGATCCAACAATATCTGAAAGCATTGTAATGATAGCAAAAGGTGCCAATGGTTTTATCAAGGGATCCTCGCTGTCCCTTAGGCAAGATGGTAGTTATGAAATGACGACATGCGGTAGTATTATTAAAGGGAGATGGAAAGTAAACAACAAACAATTGATATTAATCTCGCAGAACTCCAGGATGAGAAGCGATAGCCTTCATTCCCTATATGGCTTTGAAACTAATCGTTACAAAGAGGTTTATAACATAGCAAAAGATGGAAAGCTCTGGCAAATAAATGGAAAAGTAAAGGGCGAAATGTATTGCACACTATTTTGCAAGAACAATTTGTAAACAACGCTAATTTTCCTTGATTTTTTTAGCAAATACATGGATTCCATAACAGAGCAATTCAGAAGAACCCTTATCCCTGCTTGCTAATCTGTTTAAAGAAAAAAGAGCAAGGTGCATGAATATTTTATCCAAAATATTGTAGCCGGAAGAGTAGCGTTTTCCGACATCTTTTGTACGTCTAACTTCCTGGCCGAGGTATTCAAACCAGTTCCCATTTCTCTGTAATTCTTCTATGTTATACCCGAGCATGCCCAAATGATGTTCATAGAAAAAGCTGCTTAAACCTGAAGCAAAATGAAATGGGGCAAAATGGGTAAGGCTGGCAAATGGAGCTGTGATGAGAAGGTATCCTCCGGGCCGAAGTACACGAGTAAGTTCTTTTAAAGCCGCCACCGGATCTGGCACATGTTCCAACACTTCCGTGCACATAACAGCATCAAAACTGGCGTCTTCAACTGGTATGGACGTAATATCCGAAATGATATCAAGCTTTGTATTATCCCAGGAGCCGGTTTGAAGACCAACCCTACCTTCCCCGGTATATTGGGCAAAGTCTTGTGACACATAATTAAGATGACTGCAGAATTTTTTAAACTGGCACTCTCCTGCTCCTGCATCAAGAATTCGGGAGCCAGCAGGTATTTTTTTGAGAGTAGCCTCAATCCACTTTACCCTTGTAGACTCATTTGTAGTACCAACTTTAAACATGCTCTGGTTTATTAGGAATAATCTGTATTATGTCGTTTTCAACAAAAAACCTGTAGCCTGGTTTTTGACGATGTACGTAAAACTCAAAATCTTGAAGTTGCGGATAGTCGTTAGCTCCGACAAATAACCGAGCATCGTCAATCAAAATAATGTGGGGCAAAGAAGATTGAAAAATGCTTTCGATTTCTTCGTAAACCGGGCATTCTTTATCCCCCTTAGCAGTAATACCTCCAGAATAATGGCCGTCTAGCCAAAAAACAGCAGGTTGTTCTAATTGCTTAACCACATCGATCAACTTGATACTGCTATCACCATTAAGCAAGACAACATTTCTAGTTGATTTAAATCTTTGACAGGCTTGTTTGTAAAAATGGTTGCTCAATTCAATAGAATATAGCCTCTTAAAGTGAGGAAGCATAGCATAAATCATGTCTCCCATAAAAGTTCCAGTTTCAACCAACACTTCCAGGTTATGCCTAACTGCGACGTTCCTTATAATTTTCTGTTTCTGAAGATGTGAACTTCCCGGTTTTTGAGCGGAAACCCATTGCCTATCATCGATAGAGAAATACCTGTTATAAAAATGCCTTTCTAAAGAGGCGGGAAAATATGATAGAAGCTTTCTCCAATGTAGTTTCATCTTAATTCTTTTTAAACCAAAAGCAACCGCAACCGTATTCCTGTTGAGCAACGATTGCGGGATTTGCGTTGCGAACAAGGCCACCCGAATCTGGGACAAGTGAGAACTCCTGCAGGGTGCAATTATTAAACATTTCCAGCACGAGATCGTAACCATATATCCGGTGGGCATTAAATTCAATTCTTTGCCTACCGACCGGCGTAACGAATAGAATGTCACCCCCTTCAATAGTTACGCGTTGTAATTCATTTATTGCCTTAATGTCACCTTTCGCATCTAACGCATCTCCATAGCGTCCAAGTCCGATATGTTCAACTGTATGCATACAAGACACGGAATTAAACTCCCCATCTACAAACGAAAGGTTGGTGAGGTCAGCAAAATCGCTTTGCCAGTTATCCAGTTGAAGTTGTGCCGGTCTATAATCGTAAAATTTAACCGGAATAAAGGCTGAAATAATGCTGGCGAAGCTAAGGATAGACGAAAAGTCTACATGCGATGCCGGTTTCGTTTGTGCAAGTATTCTTGCAGCCCATGCGGGGTGATAAATATAATGCTGATCGAAGGGGGTGGTTTCAAGCTTATCCGAAAGACAAGGATATGCATCTTTATAGGATACCTGGAAACGGTCATCGTTCTGGGCGACGAAAGACCTAAATTCTCTCACATACGATGACATTCTGCCCATTCGCCGAGGGGCACGTATGAGTATATCTTTTGCGAGTTGTACAGAATAGTTCTTTAAGAACATTGAAGCGAAACGTAAGGGTTTGCAACAAAAATAGGGATAGAAGCGGCAAAGCGGCTAAAATCAAAAAGAGGCTAACCGTTTAGGTTAACCTCAAAAGCCGATATTAAACAGCCGTCTAAAGGTGGGACTGGATCTTTTTATCCAAAACCGATTTTGGAACAGCACCGATTTGTTTGTCTACCACTTTACCTCCTTTGATGAAAAGGATAGCAGGGATAGAAGTAATGCCATAATTGATACTCAGGTTTGGGTTCTGGTCTACGTTGACCTTTCCTATATTAACCTTACCGTCGTATTCTTTAGAAAGTTCCTCGATTACCGGACCGATTGCACGGCAGGGGCCACACCATTCTGCCCAAAAATCTATCACAGACAGTTTTTCACTGTCTAAAACGGTAGACTGAAAATTATTATCAGTAAATTCTAGAGCCATAAACGAGTTTTAAGTGTTAGATGCTTGAGCGGTCAAATTTAAGTCCAAAACAAATTTGGCAGGTTTATAAGTTATTAACTGCCAATTCAACCGCATGTGCATTTGGGTGGCAGACATTATTGCCGCCTTTAGAAACACTTAACGAAAAGACTCTAAGACAATAATCCTTGCCTGGCGAGGAATTCAAGCTTTCTGTTTGCATCAAGCAGCCGCCGTGTTAGGTCTATGTTTTCCTTGCGGAGACGGTAAACTTCGTAAGCTTTGTCGATGAAGTTTTTCACGTCGTCCTCTACCCAAGGTTTAGCCAGGTACTTGTAGACCTGCCCACGGTTGATAGCGTCGATTACGGCTGATATATCAGTATAGCCCGTGATTAGGATGCGAATAGGGTCAGGGTGACTGTCGATGATGGATTCGAAAAACTCAATACCTGTGGTTTTAGGCATTCTTTGGTCGCTGAGAATTACTTCGATGTCGTAATCTTCTAGGATTCGACGGCCTTCTTCTGCGGACTCGGCAATGAAGACATTGTACACGCGCCTAAAGGCAGCTTTGAAAGCAGTTAAGTTATGTGGCTCGTCGTCGATATACAAGACACTGATTTTTTGGTCTGACATAGAGTTGGATTTGAAGATAAAAATAGTATTTTTTATAATACCAGCAAACAGTTGATTAGAAGGCCGATAGAATAAGCGTGCGGGCCATAGGATCTTTGAAAGGGAGTAATAGCACAAAACCGTGGCACCGAGTATGAGGCGTTAGCGCGGTAGGAACGTTTTATCCAGGCCTTATTGATCCCTTAATTACGCTATAACTATGCTTTAGTTACCCTTTTACTGCGCTTTATCTGCGCTTTATCTGCGCTTTAAGTGCGCTGTAAAGACGCTTTAAATACGCTGTAGATACGCTTTAGATACGCTGTAAAGTCGCTTTAGGTACGCGTTATCCACAAAGAGATAAACCTTGGTTTATCTCTAAAGGCCGGGGTAGGGAAATTAAAAAGCCGCCCGAAGGCGGCTGATTGAAGTTCAATCTTTTAAAGGTCATCGTCGGTGGTGGTGGTGGTAGTGCGGGTGCGGGTGCCTGATAAAGGCTCCTCCCTTACAACCGTGGTCCTGGAACGAGAACGACTTCCGCCTCCCAACAATGCCAGTAGCAATATGATGAAAACGATTGCCCCTACAATCCACATCCAATAATCAGAGAACCAATTGCCTGCACCGGATGCATCAATTTCTACTTTAGTGGTGGTGGTACCACCATCCTGCGCCCAAAGTACTACCTGTAAAAAGGTAAGAGTGAGAAGCATATAAATGCCTTTCCAATTGGGCTTGTTCATTAACTGTTTCATATTTATTTCTTTATGTAACAGTTTATGAAATCCAATAACTAAGCCAAGGAGATAATTAATTAAAAAGCAAGTTGTTAGGCGTCCAGCAAACCGAACTGCATCTGGTACAACCGGGCATAACTGCCGTTTGCAGCCAGCAACTCATCGTGGGTACCCATTTCGCGGATCTCGCCTTTATCAAGGACAATTATTTTGTCTGCCTTACGGATGGTAGAAAGGCGATGTGCGATAACGATTGAGGTTCTCCCTGCAATCAACTTGTCAATTGCCTGTTGAATGAGCAGTTCGGTTTCCGTATCGATAGAGGAGGTTGCTTCATCCAGGATGAGAATAGACGGGTTATACAGGAGCGCACGAATGAAAGAGATGAGCTGTCGCTGCCCAAGGCTAAGCGTAGCGCCCCGCTCCATAACATTGTAATGGTAATTGCCTGGTAACCTCATAATAAACTCGTGAACACCTATCATTTTTGCAGCTTCAATTACCCGCTCGCTTGTAAGTTCGGGGTTGCGAAGCGTGGCGTTTTCCAAAACGGAGCCTGAAAACAGGAAAACATCCTGCAATACCACTCCTATAATTGAACGCAGATCATCCAATTTATACTCGTTTATATCGACCCCATCAATTTCGATGATTCCTTTTTGTATTTGGTAAAGGCGGTTGAGAACGCTTATAATTGAAGTTTTACCACTACCTGTATGGCCAACGAGCGCCACCGTTTGTCCTGGTTGAACTGAAAAGGAAATGTTTTTCAATACCCAGTCTTCTTCTACGTAGGCGAAGGATACATCTCTGAAGTTTATAGCACCTTTGAACTTGCCAACCTCTTTTTTACCATTATTGACCGGAACGTCGTCATTATCCATCACTTTAAATACACGCTCTGCGGCTATCATCCCCATTTGCAAAACGTTGAACTTATCGGCGATTAACCGCAATGGCCTGAAAATGAGGTTAAGATAAAGAATGAACGAAACAATAACACTGCTATCCATTGACCTATCACCCCCCATAATTTTGCCCGCTACCCACCAAACAAGAATTCCGGTACTTACGGCGAGCACTATCTCCACAATCGGGAAAAACACCGAATAGGCAAAAATGGACCTGATATTAGCGTTCCTGTGATCTTTATTGATCTTATCAAACTTCTTAAACTCCCTATCTTCTGCTGCGAATGCCTGCACTATCATCATGCCGGTAAGATGTTCCTGAACAAAGGCATTAAGCGCTGCCACAGCATTACGCACCTTGATGAAGCTCCGGTTTACACTTTCTTTAAAATAATATGTTGCAACAAGGAGAAAAGGAAAAGGTATGAGGCAAATTAAGGTCAGGCTCCAGTCAGTGGTAAACATGACCACTAGGATGATGACTATGGAAAGAAGATCGGCAATGATGGGAATGAGCCCGTCGGCAAAAATGTCGTTTGTTCTTTCAATATCATCAATTGTTCTTGTGGTAAGGGTTCCAATGGGTGTGCGGTCGAACTGGCGAAGGTTGAGCGAAAGAACCTTTTTGTATGTAGCGATGCGAAGATCGTTTACCACATTTTGCCCAAGCAGGGATGTGAGATAACCAAAGACAAACCTTAATGCCGTTTCAATAAAGATGAAAATGACCTGGAAAACAGTGATTGCATAGATAAATCCAGCGATGTTGCCTGTATTAAAGTTGACAGGGAGCCACCATGGTAAGGGCTTTGATCGGTTAGTGGCCTGATCGATCGTAACTTGTATAAGATATGGCCGTACCGGTGCGGAAGCAGCAAGAACGATGGCAAGCAAAAGGCTGGTGAAAAAAATACCGCGGTAAGGCCGCGAAAAAGCCATAATCCTCCTTAAAACACCGAAGTTGAAAGCTTGCTTGTTATCCATTAAAGGGACAAATGTAAGGCAGTAAGCGTGGCAATAACCTTATTTGAACATACTGATATACCCGGCCGTACCGTAGTCGTCCATCCCTACTTTTTTCTTAATCAGATTCCCTTTTTCGTTGAATATAAAGGTGACAGGAATTGAGGAAGTTTCGAGTAACGGAGGAAATCCCTCTAATGGGTAGTAAATTGGCAAACCCAGCTTTTGCTGCTGCGCAAAGTTTTTGGCGACGGAAAAATCCCTGTCAACCGAAAGCATTATGAAAACGGCATCCTGTTTATTAGCCGCCTGGTAAAGCTTTTTAATAGATGGCAATTCTGCCCGGCAGGGAGGACACCATGTTGCCCAAATATTGAGAAATACTTTTTTGCCTTTAAAATCTGACAAGTTTACCTGTTTTCCATCCACATCCAGCATTTTGAATGAGGGTAAAGTTTCAGCGATGGAGTACTGCTGTAAAGTTCTGTCGTGAAAAGCAGGCTGTTTTGCAGGCGATGCTGCTAAAAAAAATGATGCTATAAGCGATAAAACAATCGGAAGTGGGTTAAACATTCTCATCTACCTGGTACATATTTTATGCAATCTAGAAGAATACAAGCGATTTCCCAATTGCAGAAGAAGGTATAACATACAGTTATACTTTTACTTGTAACATTCAACAATAGTGGATTATCCACCGGAATGTTTCATTTTGGGAATACCTGTGCATAAAAATCTATGTGTTTTCGTGCTATGCTTTTTACTTTCAATTTTGAGGGCAGAACTCTATGTCGATCAGCAGTGCTGAGATAGTAAGAACTATAAAGGAAAAATTCCCACATTCAGAGGTGACTCTGGACTTAGGTCACTGCGCGCAAACAAACCTCGAAATCCAGACAAAAAGAATCAACCAGCTTATTTTAGGCCTTACCCGCCCGGATCTGCTTTCGGGTTCGATCAATCGCTATAAACTAGAGGTAGCGACTAAAATGAAGGACCTTACCGAAGACGTCAGCTTTTTTTCATGGCCTTTTAGCGGGCTTGAGATGGGTGATTTGAAGGATGTTCTGCACGAGTTAGCTGAAACCTGGAACATGACTGTTGATGTTGAGGAGCTTTTAGGAACCTTACACCTGCGGGAAGACGAATTGTTTAAAAAGTTTTACTTAGTGGTAACTGTCGTTAGTTACGAGGTAAAGACACTTTCTCAAAAAGTACGGGTAAACCACCATGGCAGCCAGGAAGTAGTTGAACAACTTACAGAACAGTTGCTTGAGTGCGACAGGGCTTAATTGCTGTCCCTGCACATTTCTTATCAATTAGTTTATTAAAGGAAGTCCGTCCTGCCCAAAGCAGGATTTAATGGTTTGGAATGTGACGTCTTTGCCCAAGCTTGAGGCGAAACGGATGTTAAACCATCTTACAGGTGGATGGGAGGTTGAGTAAACAATCAAAAATGCATGATATTGCGAGACAATTATGAGAAGAGGAAGTGTACGCTGGATTATAGTCGTTATCATGATACTCCTGGACTGGTATGTATTCCAGGCCCTGAAGACCGTAACACAAAATAGCAGCGACAAGATTAGGTATATCATTTATGGAAGCTATTGGGCGGTTTCGGCTTTTAGCATCCTATTTCTTGTGCTGATGCCCATGTTATTTACGAATGATGCCTATAAAAGCTTTAGAACCTACGCTTTTGCAATTATTGTGGGATTATTTTTCGCCAAATTACTTATCGGGGCCTTCCTGGTGATAGATGACCTACGAAGGTTTGCCATGTGGCTAACCTCCAAGTTGTTTCCCGACACGGGAGCGCATTTTACTGAAAACGACAACCTGATTCCACGATCTACATTTCTAAGCTGGATTGGCCTTGGACTGGGTGCAGGACTATTTGGAAGCCTGCTATATGGCTTTTCGAATAAGTACGACTATAGGGTAAGGAGACAAAAACTGCGTTTTCCAAACCTACCCAAGCAGTTTTCAGGGCTAAAGGTTGTGCAAATAAGTGACGTTCATTCCGGAAGCCTTCAGGACAAAGACGGCGTTGAAAAAGGTATCCGAATGATTATGGACTTGAAACCCGACATCATTTTCTTTACTGGCGACCTGGTGAACGATAAGGCGGATGAGATGAAGGAATTAAAAAATGTTTTTAAGCAGCTCAATGCGCCAATGGGGGTTTTTAGTGTGTTAGGGAATCATGATTATGGCGATTATGTAGAATGGGAAAGCGCGACGGCAAAAAAAGAAAACTTACAAAGGCTGATTGAGATACAAAAAGAGATGGGATGGAACATCCTGATAAACGAGCATGCTGTTATTAAAAACGAAGGAGCCGAGATTGCCATATTGGGAATAGAAAACTGGAGTGCAAGGGGCAGGTTTCCGAAATATGGCAAGATGAGCGAAGCTTACCAAGGAACAGAGATATACCCATTCAAGATTCTATTAAGCCATGATCCAAGCCACTGGGAAGCTGAGGTGATACCCAAGTACCCTGATGTTGATTTAATGCTTTCGGGTCACACTCACGGAATGCAGTTTGGAGTAGAACTTCCCCATTTCAGGTGGAGCCCGGTGCAGTACATTTACAAACAATGGGCGGGATTATACGAAGAGGGCAAGCAGAAGCTTTACGTGAACCGTGGCTTTGGTTTTATAGGCTATCCCGGCAGGGTGGGTATACTGCCCGAGATCACGCTACTCGAGTTAGAAAAAGGATAATCATTTATTTATCATACCATCGATACTAACCCTTCCCGGCCCCACAAACAGCAAGACTGAGAAAGCGGTAAGGAACAAAACCGGAAGTTCTATCTTACTAAAGGGATCACCAGCGTGCACTGCGAATAGAATAACGAGCAGCATGATGATAAGTGGTATAGCTGCAAGACGGGTAAATAGCCCAAGTATGATAAAAAGGCTGCAGAATACTTCAGCAAAAATGGCTAACAGCAGCGATATCTTAGCGCCGAGTCCAAGGAAGTTGTAGAATCGGCCGACCATTTCATCGAATTTGAAAAGCTTTGGCATACCATGATTGATGAGCATGGCGCAGCCGAATGCTACCCGCAAAACCAGCATGGCAAAGTTGAACATACCGTTGCTATACCTGATTGACAATAGCTTTTTCATAAGACGCTGTTTACAACAAAAATAAACGGCGATGCGTGTGTTAAACAGAGCATTTATTCACAAATGTTGATGAAGGAATTGATATACCCTCCAATTATCCACAAATGAGCTGTGAACAGGGAAAGGCCTCAGATGGGAGCTAATTTTGCGGCAGCTTTGGCTTTTCTTTAAGAAGCTATTCGGAATATTTGGATCACCTAGCACCTGTATACTATGCACTTTCTTCATAAATTATCAGTCGTCGTTTTTCTTTCTTTTCTATTTGTTATCGAAGGTGAAGCGCAAAACAGTTTTGTGAACAATGACCCTGACGACCGTTTTAAGGTTGCTAAAGAATATTATCAAAAGGAGTTTTTTAGCCTGGCCTATCCCCTATTCAAAACCGTTACGAATGACAATAGCCACTTTCCTGTAACCGTAAAAGAAGAGGCCAACTATTATAGTATAGTTTGTGCGCTAAAGTTGAATGAAGCAACTGCTGTTGACGAAGCCATCCGGTTTATTGATTTGCAACATAACTTGTCGCGTGTGCAAATGATGGCTTTCCATTTAGCTGAATACTATGTTCGCCGGCAAGCATATAGCGAAGCGTTAGGATATTATGAGAAAACAGATGCAGCCAACCTTAGCAACAGGGAGGTGGCTGATATGAAGTTTCACCAGGCTTATGCCTATTTTTCGTCGCAGCAGTTTACCAAGGCAAAACCATTGTTTGATGCCATACGTCAAATGCCAGACGATCCTAACTATGTTGATGCGAACTATTACTTCGGATTCATCTCTTTCTACGAAAAAAACTATAAGCAAGCGCTCTTAAGTTTCAAAGTGGTGGAAAACGAACCCGCTTACGTCCGGTTAGTTCCCTATTATCTAGCGCAGATTTACTATTTCACGGGTGATAAGGATAAAGCAATCAGTTATGGAGAAGATATGCTAAAGAGAGGTGGACAGTATTATGAAGTGCAATTGAAACAGCTTATCGGACATAGTTATTTTGAAAAGCAAGATTATACAAAAGCCCTTCCCTACCTGGAAGAATACGTTGCCGCCTCTGATAAGGTGAGAAGAGAAGACCTTTACGAGCTGGCTTATTGCTATTACAAAGTGGGTTCTCTGAATAAAGCCATTGATGGGTTTAAGCAGTTGGGGGGAAAAGAAGATTCGCTAGCGCAAAACAGCATGTACCTTTTGGCAGACGCCTATTTGAAGACCAACCAGAAAACAAATGCCCGTAATGCCTTTCTATTTAGTGCGACAAATAGTTCAAATGCAGTTCAAAAAGAAATCTCCCAGTTTAACTATGGAAAGCTTTCGTACGAACTGGGATACAATGATGTTGCATTAAATGAGCTCCAAAATTTTGTAGTTAAATATCCGAAGTCAACTTATACACCAGAGGCAAAAGACCTATTGGTACAGGTAATGGCTATTGGAAACAATTTTAAGGATGCGCTTGCCTTATTCAGGACGCTTACCTCGCAAAGTGAGAATGTGAAACGCTTGTTCCCGCGGGTATTATATGGCCGGGCGGTGGAACTCATTAACGACCAACAACTGAGACAGGGTGAACAACTGCTGAACGAGTTAATGACCTCGCCTTACAACCAGAGTCTTTTGCCTTATGCCTATTTCTGGAAGGGAGAGATTTCGTTCAGAAAAGAAATGTATGATTCTGCAACCTATTTTACCAACCAATACCTTCGCAGCCCGGTAACTACGGGAGAAGTAACTCCAACAAACGCCCGCTACACGATGGGTTATTCCCTTTTGCGTTTACAGGAGTATCCCAGAGCCTATGATTATTTTGTTCAAGTTACGGGAGCTGTCAGCAATGCATCATCAGCAGTAGAACAAGACGCTTACCTGCGGCAGGGAGATGCTTTGTTTATGCAAAGGGGATATCAACGAGCCCTGCAAGTTTATGACAATGTAATTAAACACAACCTGGTTGGGGCGGACTATGCTCTTTATCAAAAAGCCATCATCGCCGGCGCTACCAATAAAACGGAAGAAAAAATACAATTACTAGAGTCACTTGCCTCACGGTATCCTCAATCTAGTTTGATAGCCGATGCTCAGCTAGAGCTAGGGAATACATTAATGGCAGAGGAAAACTATGGGCAAGCTGTTATGGCTTTTACAAAAGTTATTGGTAATGCAAAAGCTGAAAACTTAAAACCGGAAGCATACCTGAACCTGGGCCTTGCCTATTACAACAACAATAACAACAGCCAGGCACTGGAAGCTTTTAAATCGGTTGTAAGCCGCTATCCCAATTCAGAAGAAGCCACATCGGCGATTGAATACGTAAAGAGCATCTACGTTGAACAACAACGCCCCCAGGATTTTGTTAGCTTCATGAAGCAAAACAACCGTCCCATTTCCTATAGCGAAGAAGATTCTCTCACTTACGCATCAGCAGATGCAAGATTTACTAATGAAGATTACGAAAATGCATTACGTGGATTGGAGGCTTATGTAAAGAACTATGCATCTGGCAAGCATGTTATTGAAGCCAACTTTAGAATTGGATGGATTTATCATGAAAAGAAAAATTACCAACATGCCGTTTCTGCTTATTCAGTTGTTTCAGCGAAGGCGCCCAATGCTTATGCCGAACAAGCGACACTGAATGCTTCAAGAATCTATTATTTTGAACTTGCAGACTATCCTAAAGCCGAGGAGAATTTTACCTTACTGAAGCAAATTGCCACGCAACCAGAAAACCGCCTGGAGGCAATGAGAGGGTTACTAAGAAGCCAATATAAACTTGAGAAGTTTACTGAGGCAGCACCCAATGCAAAAGAACTATTGTCGCAAAAAGGTATTGCCACAGATGATAAAATGATGGCGAACCTTGTGATTGCAAGAACGCATCATGCGAACAAAGAAAACGCTGAAGCCAGCAATTGGTACAGGCAGGTGGTCAACCTAGGACGTTCTGAGTTTAGTGCGGAAGCACGTTATCGCCTGGCAGAGATACAGTTTGAAGAAAACAAACTTGCAGATGCCGAAAAGCTGGCCTTCGAAACCATCAATAAGTCGGGCTCCTATGATTATTGGGTTACAAGTGCCTACATCCTGCTTGGCGAAATATACTTCAAACAAAAAGATTTCTTTAACGCAGAAGCCACATTGAAAAGTGTAGCCGAAAACGCAGCAAATGAAGAGTTGAAAGCTGAAGCGCGCCAGTTATTAAACCAGGTAGTGGAAGAAAAGAATAAACAAAGCAAAGTACAACAGTAATGCAAAGCATGTTTAAGCAGTTAATTCTCACGACGATTATAGTTAGTTGCGCTACCGTTGCGGAGGCGCAACGCCGAACTGACAGGAAGGCAATAGACACAACCAGGCCGGGAACTGTTGTAATTACATCGGCCTACAAGCCTGAATTGAAGACCGCTGCCAAAATTACATTCAGCGCAGCAGCCCCTACTAAAGACAGCGCAAAGCCATCGCTGAATTACGTCATTCCTTCGCAAAACCTGTTCTTTTCGTACCAGCCGATGCCATTGCAACCGCTTGCGTTGGAGCCAGACAGCGCAGCAGAGTGGCGTAACAGTAACTATGTGAAAGCGGGTTATGGTAATTTCAGAACCCCTTACCTGGAAACGGCACTATCGTTCGGCAGCAGTGAAGCGTCGTTGGCTGCTTTTGCCAAACATATTTCGTCAAAGAGCAGCCTACCCTTCCAACAATTCGGCAGGACACAAGTAGAACTTATTGGTTCTTTAGCCAATATGCTTGACCATCAATGGACGGCCAAGGCGTACTTCCAAAACAGGAGCCACTACCAGTATGGTTTCGACGCAGCCAAATGGATGTTTAGTCCTGATTCCCTAAGACGGAGGTTCAACACTTTTGGAATTGGTGGTGGTGTAAAAAATGCATCCGTCAACGATTATGGAATAACCTATAACCCTTCATTTGAACTCAATTTCCATTCTGATAACCGCAGCGCACGTGAAACTAATTTTCTTTTAGATCTACCTGTTGAAAAAGCACTGACCAAAGTTTTCAGCCTTCACCTTGCAGTTAACGTGGATGTAACAAGCTACCGCAGCGACTCTGCAAGCCAAAGCAATAACTTTTTTTATGTTCAGCCACTCGTATCGTACAATACGCCTAACCTCTTGATAAAAGGCGGTTTCACTCCTGCGTGGGATAATTCCGAGTTTAGGTTAATGCCGCACCTAACAGCCGAAGCCAAACTTGCGGAAGGCGGATTTAAGGTAATGGCAGGATGGGTAGGCCGGCTTGTAAAGAATAACTACCGTAGTTTATCGACCCTTAATCCCTTTATTGAAGAACCGAGAATGCTAGCTAATACAAGGATGAACGAGATCTACGCGGGCCTAAGAGGTTCGGCCGGCAACCATTTTAGCTACAGCGCCCGGTTAGCGTTTGTCAATTTTCATAATCAGCCGCTGTTCCTAAACGACACATTGGCCGGAAATAAGTTCGTTACGGCTTTTGAGCCCAAATTAAAAGCAATGCGCGTTCATGCAGAAGTTGGATACACCTTACAGGAAAAGTTTTCAGCAGTTGCAGGGCTTACGTTTAACCAATATAGTGGCCTTGAGATTAACGATAAAGCCTGGCACCTCCCTCCTGTTGAGCTAAGTGCTGCATTAAGATGGAAGGTTTTAAGAGATCTTATGGTTAGAAGTGACTTATACTTTTTTGAAGGACCGCAATACTTTGAAAAAACCGGGATTGGAACATTCTCTACTGCAAAGCTGAAGCCGGGTATAGACTTAAACCTTGGAGCCGAGTTTACTGTACTGCCAAAGCTTAATGTATGGGTACAGTTTAATAATGTATTTAACAATCGTTACATGCGCTGGAACCAGTATGAGGTATTAGGATTCCAGGTGGTGGGTGGCCTCAGTTATTCGTTTGGTGATCTATCAAAGATGATAACTAGTAAATAAAGAAAACACCGGTTAAACACCGGTGTTTTGCTAACTATTGCTTATGTGCTTTTTTTGAAGGTTCGTGCCCCGGCCCTGCTCTTTTTTGTTCTTCAGCCGGTTGCATATTCTTTTGCATGGTAGCAGCGTTTGCACTATCGGGCATTACGTTCATTATACCCACCATCATTTTGTTCGCAACGCCTGCAACCACTTTTGTATCGCCGCGCATCATAGCATCATAACCCGCCCGCGCTACATCAGCCGGATCGTCCAGTTTATGTTCCTGGTATTCTTTTGTATGTTCCATGTGGGCTTTGCTAAAGAAGTCGGTATCCGTTCGGCCGGGCATTAATGCAGTTACCGTTACATTGGTACCTTCCACCTCTTTAGATAATGCTTCCGATAGAGACAGAACAAACGCTTTGCTTGCTGCGTAAACTGCGAACTCCGGGGCGGGTGTTTTTGCCACTACTGATGAAAGGTTCAATATCCTACCTTCATTTCTTCGTAACATATCGGAAAGAAAATGATGGGTAAGTGTAACCAGTGATGTGATGTTTAGCTGTATAAGTTGGTGGTGCCTTTCTACCTCTACTTCGTGAAACCTTCCATGCTCGCCCTGTCCTGCATTATTTACCAAAACGTGCACATTGATGCCCATTCTTTTCACTTCGTGGTAAATAGCATCGGCTGCGCTTGCCTCAAACAGATCGTAAGCCAGCGGCGTTACCTCCACGCCAAGTTGTTTGAATTCGTTTGTTACCTCCTGCAGCCGGTCATCGGTGCGGGCAACCAGCAAGAGATGATACCCATCGTTTGCAAAAAGTTTGGCAAGTTCGTACCCGATACCGGATGTAGCGCCTGTTACCAGGGCATATTGATTACGATGTTCTTTGTTTATTCCAGGCATACATTCGCTTTTTAGTGTGTCATATTACCCGGGAAAACTATGCCTTATCTACTGCCGTTCAGCTATGCTTCCGTTTCAAGGAATTATTAAGCGGGCGCCATGCGTTGAAAACCAGCATGTTTTTTACCTTTGGGCATTGTTTATAGAAATGAGAAAGTCTCACTACGGCCTCGCTTACTGTTATTTGACGCTGCTGTTTGCCACAATTCTCCAGGCTGCAACCGCACAAAATGCTGATTTGTATAAACCGGTACATACCGATTTGAAACAGAAAGAACAAATCAACTCCTATGTAAAGAATGTTAATCAGCAGATGTTTAAAGAGCTGGATGGACAGTTTAGAAAAGAAAAGAAGGATGTTTATAAATATTGGTTTACTGAGATAGACACATTACTTGCAAGCAGGCGTATCTTTTATTCGGCAAAGCATAATAGTTACCTGAAGGCTATTGCTACAGAGATAGTAAAAGCGAACCCTGCACTAGCTCAAATGTCTTTTGAAATACTCTTTACCAGGGATGCACAGATAAATGCAGCTGCTCTACCTAATAACCTGTTGTTCGTGCATATGGGTACGCTGCTGAGTTGTGAAAATGAAAGCCAACTTGCTTTTGTTGTTGCCCATGAGATGGCCCATCTCTATTTAAACCATTCGGGAAAGCGGTTGGAAACATCACTCCAATACCAGAACAGTAAGGAGACACAGGCCGAATTGAAACGAATTAAGAACATGGAGTATGGGAAGAGGGAACTAGTTGAAGCCCTTGGAAAGAATATGGCTTTTTCCTATACGAAAAGAAGCAGGGACCATGAGTTACAAGCTGATTCAATGGCGCTTGCATTGTTGCAATCGACAAGGTTTGATGTAGGGGAATGTACCACCGCAATGGACATACTTGACAAATCGGACTCGCTGGACTTTGATGCAGAGAAAGCCATTGTACAAGTGTTTTCCAGCCCCGGACTAAACTTCAAAAAAAGGTGGCTTCAAAAGGAAGATGGATTATTGGGCGGGCATGCCGAGTTAGAAAAAGAAGAACATGCAGACTCCCTTAAAACTCACCCCGACTGTAAGATTAGAAAGGAAAAACTTCAACAAATGCTGGGAGCGACTCCTTTCGGTTTGCGGAGCAAGAATGTGGTAGATGAAAGTTTATTTCAAAATTTCAAACAGGAATTTATATACGAGAGCCTTTATTATCCTTACGAAAACTACTCCTATTCTTTAGCGCTATATTATTGTCTTCAGCAATTAAGCAAAAACGAAAATGATGGCTTTGCAGTGATACTGCTTGGCAAAACCATGAACAGCCTTTACGAGGTACAGAAGAAGCACAGGTTAAGTATGCACGTGCATTTACCGGCACCACGCAGGCCCAAGCCCTATAATACGGTTTTGCAGTTTATACAGAATCTTTTCCTGGAGGATATAGCTGCTATCAATTATAGTTTCCTTCAAAAGCATGAAGCTGCACTCAATTCGATGCCTGAATTCAAAAGTGTTCTTAATACAGCAAGGCTGAATGCCCAGAAACATTAATCCCCTTAAACTTTTATAATATCTACATGAAAACAATGAAGTTAGCAATTCTCTCAACTGTGTTTTGCATGCTTGCCACGCTAGCTAGTGCACAACAAAAGCTCACAATTGACAAGGTGTACAAAGCCTACCTGAGAAACTCGGGCGATATAAGGGCGGACAACCAGATAAAAGGTTATTTCTTTTTCTATCAAAGCGACAAGATAGACAGGAAGACAAACGAGTACACACTAAAGATAGTTGACCAAAACCTGAACCCTGTAAAAGACATTAAATTCACAGACAGTAAGTATGTGACGCTGCTTGAAGCTTCATACAACAACGATGCGCTGGCATTTCTTTTTTATAATGACGATGAGAAGACCACGGAGGTAAGAATTTATGGCCTTGACGGTAAGCAGCGATCCTCGTACGTTAAAGAAATAGATAAAAAAACGAAAAGCCTCTGGACGACTTTGATTGCATCCGGTATGTCTGCTGATGATAACGAGGGCGGAAATTCCTATTTATTTGATGTTGATAAGGTTGGGTTTACCACAGTATTACCCTTACGCGAAGGAAAGAACAAAACCTACCAGGTTGATTTCTACAGTTCAGAAAAGAAAAGCCAGTGGAGTTATGTACCTACAGACGAGGAAAGGTGGGCGTTCCCCTCTTACCTTGGATCGACAGATAGCCTTGTAATACTGGAAGTATTAAAAAAGCCAAGTGCTTTGTCAACTAAGTTTACTTCAGACATCCTCGCGTTGAACATCCACACAAAAAAGGTTCAGTACGAATTAGATGGTGAAAAGGAGCAGTACAAGATCGTACCCATGAATATAGTAAAGCTGCGCGACAGCAGGAATATCCTGATTATGGCAAGCTATTACGATAAAGAGGATAATATAGTAAACGATGCGTCGTTGGGTATTGCTATGTACGAAGTAAGTCCTGCAGGGAAAATTGTGAGCAAGAAGCATAATCAGTGGACAGGTGATCTCAGTAAATATTTACCGATTAACGACAAAGGCAGGTTAGATAAAATCGGATGGTTATATACACATAAAATTGTGCAGACACCTACAGGTAAGTTCTTTGCTATTGCAGAAGGTTATAAGAAAAATATAAGTGCAGGTGGTGTTGCATTGGCGATGCTTGCTGCTGCAGGTGGTGGTTATTCAAATGCGGGTCTTACCAAGATGATGGTTACCGATATCGTGGTGATGGAATTTGATAGCAGCTACAAGGTAAAATCCGCAAAAATTTATGACAAGAGAGACAATGCGGTAGTAGGTGGACAAACCAGCGATTATGCGAGCCAGCATGCGCTTGCCATGATGATTAAGAACATTGGCGGCTTCGACTATGAATTCACTACCGGCGACATAGACTATGAGACCTTTTCGTTTTGCTACAGTGATTACGAAAAAAGCAAGGAATATAAAGGCCAGACATTTAATGCAGTAAGGTACAACGGCGAAAAGCTTACGACTGACAAAATAGAGCTAGCTTCTAAAGCTAACATGATGCGAGTATACCCTGCAAAACCGGGATTCGTAATGATACTCGAGTACTTTAAAAAAGACAAGAAGCTTGAGATGAGGCTTGAAAAAATGAACTAGGTTTTTCCACCTATATTTAAAGAGGTATAACTTCACGGTTGTACCTCTTTTTTTATGGAGAAGCCTAAACTGATTAGCCGGAACGTATGGATACTCTCGCTGGTAAGTTTGTTTACAGACATGGCAAGCGAGATGCTTTATCCTATCATGCCGCTTTACCTGAAGGAAATAGGCTTCAGCGTAGTATTGATTGGTGTGCTTGAAGGCCTGGCAGAGGCGACGGCGGGATTAAGCAAAGGCTATTTTGGGGTGTGGAGTGACCGCAAAGGAAAGCGTGCTGTTTTTGTACAGGTAGGCTATTCGCTGAGCGCCCTCAGTAAACCTATGATGGCCTTGTTTACAAATGTCGCATGGATTTTCGGCGCCCGCACATTAGATCGTCTCGGTAAGGGACTCAGAACGGGTGCAAGAGATGCTCTTTTATCGGCAGAAGCAACAGTAGAAACCAAAGGCGCTGTGTTTGGATTCCATAGATCAATGGATACATTGGGCGCCATGATTGGCCCGGCAATAGCTTTATTGTTTCTATACTATCACCCCGGGGAATACAGCCTTCTTTTTCTACTTGCCTTTATTCCTGGGGCACTTGCCGTTCTGGCAGCTTTGGCTATCAGGGACAAACAGGTGGGGGCAACGAGGACAGATACCGGCCTCCCTTCGTTCAAGGCATTCTACAGCTATTGGAAACGATCGCCGGAACTATACAGGAAGGTTGCCGGAGCTTTACTGGTCTTTAGCCTGATAAACAGCTCGGATGTGTTCCTATTGCTTAAAATGAAGGAAGAGGCTGTAAGCGACAGTAAACTCATCGGGCTTTACATTCTATACAATGCCCTGTTTGCAATTCTTGCCTTTCCGTTAGGCAAGCTGGCTGACAGAATTGGTTTTAGACGGGTGGTTGTAGCAGGCCTAATGTTGTTTGCTGCGGCCTACACTGTATTTGCTATGGCGGATGATGTTACCTGGTTTATCGTTGCCTTCCTTTTATATGCCTGCTACGCGGCCGCCACGGAAGGCATTGCAAAGGGATGGCTGACAAATATTGTGAAAACCGATGAGACTGCATCGGCAATTGGAACATTCACAGGATTTCAAAGTATTGCCGTGCTTATAGCGAGCAGTGTTACCGGTTGGCTTTGGTTTACCATCGGCGGCAGTAATACCCTTATTATTTCGGCGTTTGTGGCGGCTGTAACGGGGCTTTATTTAATGAAAGTGAATGCTGAATAGTGAATGGTGAATGCGTGTACTTGCCTAAAGAAGGCTGCCTTACAGCAAGCCGGATTACTCCGGGCCACTGGAAGACAGCCACATTTATGGATCGGGGGTTATGTTATATGCTGGCCGGTATGTTTATGTTTACCGGGTTAAGTGAAAAGTGTTTGAACCTTTCGTAGCATGACCTTTCGAGTTCCTCCCTATCATCGGGGTGCGCAATGTTAATAAGCGCCTTAGCACGTTGTCTCAGGTTTTTACCGAAGAGGTAGGCAATGCCATACTCCGTGATAATATAATGCACGTGTGCACGTGTTGTGACTACGCCTGCTCCTACCTTGAGGGTAGGCACAATGCGTGGAACACCCTTCGCCGTACGGCTAGGCAATGCTATGATAGGTTTACCGTCTTCGCTAAGTGCAGCCCCCCGCATAAAGTCCATTTGCCCACCAATGCCGCTGAAATGGTAAGTACCTATTGAATCGGAACAGACCTGTCCTGTTACATCCACTTCAATCGCGCTATTAACCGCAATCATTTTAGGGTTACGGCGTATTACGTGAGGATCGTTTACATAATCGATGTCAAGAAACTGGAAGAAAGGGTTATCGTCCACATAATTGTAGAGTTTGCGCGTGCCGAGCGCAAAACCAGTAACCGTCTTGTTAGGGTGAATACGTTTGTATTTGTTGTTGATCACATCTTTTTCAATCAGTTCGATGATGCCATCTGTAAACATCTCAGTGTGTACACCGAGGTCTTTATGATTATTGAGGTAGTGCAACACAGCGGTTGGAATAGAGCCAATACCCATTTGCAGCGTACAACGATCTTCGATGAGAGAGGCTACGTTTTCGCCAATCTTGAAGTCGATGTCTGAAAGGTTATCATCGAAGGCTGCTTCGTACAATGGATCGTTACATTCTACCATTGCGTAAAAGCGGCTGCTATGAATCATACCATCGCCATGGGTACGTGGAACGTTAGGGTTCACCTGGGCAATAATGTACTTAGCGGTATTGATGGCTGAACGCGTAATATCTACCGATACACCTATTGAGCAGTAACCATGCTGGTCAGGCGGCGATACCTGGATGATAGCCACATCCAAGGGTAGGATATTGCGTTTAAACAATTCGGGAATTTCACTCAGGAAAACCGGGACATAATCGCCGCGGCCTTCACTTACGGCCTGCCTGATAGAGGTAGAGACGAACAGCGAATTGATCTTAAAATTATCTTCCAGTTCGGGCTTATCAAGGTGGAAGTCGCCATAAACGGATATACTTACGAGTTCCACATCCTGCAGCCTATAGGCCTCCTTAGCCAGTTCCCTCAGCAACATAGTAGGTGTTTGGGCGCTGCCCTGGATGAATACACGGTTGCCAGACTGGATGATGGAAAGAGCTTCCTGTGGGGTTTTATACTTAATCGGGATCTTCATTTAGATGATTATTTACACTGCAAAACAAACAAATGTTAGTACGGTTTCCATTGATATAAGTCATTAACAGTTTTGAATTATATCAGGAAAGTTTCAATGAGATATTAGCCCCTTCCTGCAGGAAAAACGATGAACATACCACGCAGTAACCTAAGGGAGGCATAAGGGATGTATAAGGGAGGTATAAGCTAGGCATAAGGTGGGGGTTAGGGCCAGGTTACCGCGCGGTTAGGGAAAGGTGCGAGGACGAGTGCCCGAAAGAACCAGTTTAGTGGCTTGACCGGTGTGCCTTGAAGGAACAAGTTAATTAGCTAAAGCCAGGGGCTACCTTATATACTGAGGATTATGGCTTTCTACGCTAAAACCGGAAGGACGGCAGATTGCAGACTCGCTGGCAGATTGCTACCAGCGCGCGGCTATTTTCAGGTTGATGAGCCGTGGCGTGAGCCTGTTGGGCATTGTATAGGTACTGTTACTGAAGTCTTTAATAAGCAGGTAGCTGATTGTATTGGCCCTATCAATCAGGTTGAACACTTCAACACTTGCCCATATACTTTCGAAGTTCCGGAAGGGTGAGCGGCTCCGGCGGTTCTGTTTCTGTGGATCTATCAGTAATGCGCTGAAGCCAACGTCAGCCCGGATGTAAGGTTCAATCGTTAGTGCGTTACGATAACGGGTACTACCGGGAATGTTATAGGGAAGGTTGCTTCCGTACAACAGGTTGAGATAAACCTTAAAGTTTTTATTTGTGCTGAGGTAGTCCTGGAAGAACATGCCAAAGGTGATAGCACGATCTGTAGGCCTGCGCAGCCAACCCACCTGCGAAGCCACACTGTCTGCGGGCACCTGGTCCTGGGTTTTAGGACCTATCTCCTCTCCTGCCTTATTGTAGTAACGAGTGAAATAATCGTTAGCCAGGTCTTCCTTAGTGCGCATGAACGAGAAGCTGATCCAGCTTTCGGCATCTTTCACGAGTTCACCATACAATCGTGCCTCAAAACCTGCAGCCCAGGCCTTCGCGTTATTCTCACCATGGTAACGCAGGCGCACATTGTCAATATCGAATGGCACTACATCGGTCATGTGCTTATAATACACTTCACTGGTTATGCGCGCAGGGCGCTGAAACATCTTAAAGTTATAATCCATACCCACGCTCGCCTGGTAACTCTTTTGGGCCCTTAGGTTAGTATTGAGCGTACCATCGTAGCGGCGCATTTCGCGGTAAAAAGGGGGCTGAACATACATACCTACAGCGCCTTTTAGAATGATATCCCTTGTCCAGCGCTTGTTGCTGTACGAGAAATTGAGACGTGGCGAAATAAGGAACTCCTTATTAAGGTCATTGTAGTTAAAACGAACGCCCGGCTGCATGGTGAAACCGGAACTATCGTTCCATTTGATATTGTCCTGCAGGTACCCGCTAAACCGGTTTACCGTAAGATTTGCCTTACCCCTCATGGATTTGAACATCATTTGGGCACTACCTGAATGAGGCAGGGAATAGCCGGCACTATCATTATACTCCCATTCGTGCAGCTTGTCCGTTATATACTGTCTCTCTCCCGTTAACCCCCATTGAATAAAATGGTTCCGGCGGGTATAGGATCCCTTGTGCGACAAGTTGTACACATCGATGTTTAACCTGTTGCGCGCATAGTTATGAAATACTCCTGCCCCAAGTGGATTGATAATTGCCCCGAAAGTAGCAGCGGACTGGTCAAAATCCCTTTCTCCAAAAAGGTAGGCACCCGCAATGTCGATGTTTTCGCTTTCGTTGTTACCGAAATGGCTCAACATGTATTTCAACTGCAAGTTTTTGTGCGGCTGATTTATAAATGACAAGCCCTGGAAGTTACTGCTATACTGGTCGCGTTCCTGTCCTTCGAAAAAGATATCAAGGCCCAGGTTTGCAGAAAACAAAGGAGAAAATACACCTGAAGTAAGCTTCGATTCTTCGGGATAAAGTGTAAAGCGCGTACCCGAAACATTACCAAGGAACTCGGCCTGCCAGCGCGGGGAAAGTTTATAAGTGAGCAAGGCCTGCACGTCGGAGGAAGAAGGTATGTAGCTACCCTGGGTTTCCTGGCTGCTTAGCAAATTGCGATTACTGCGATTACGCAAACCAAGCAGGTAGGTAAAACGTTTGCCGGCGCCTTCAAGGTGTACACCCTGCTCCAGTAGACTCACATAGGCCGATCCACCCGTTTTGCGGGGTTTTTTGTAGGTAATGTCCAATACTGAGCTGAGTTTATCACCATATTTTGCCTGGAAGCCACCATTGTAAAAACGCACATTGCCCGTCATTTCAGGGTTGATGAAGCTGAGGCCTTCCTGCTGACCACTGCGTACAAGGTAGGGACGGAAGATCTCAAAATCATTTACGTAGATGAGATTCTCATCGTAGCTACCGCCCCGGACAGAATACTGGCTCGTAAGTTCATTATTGCTGCCGACAAATATCTTGATCAGGCTTTCGATACCTGTAATAGGTGAAGGGTTATTGAGTGCTGCTGAGGCATCAATGGTAACTTCGCCAGCATCTCTTCTTCCCTGCCGGCCTGTAACGGTCACGTCCTGCAACTGCCTCTCGCCTCTCTTCATTCGTACTATTATGTATTCCTGTTCCCCTTCGTTAAGCAAAAAGTTTCTTTGCGATAACAGAAAGCCGGTATAGGTGAACTGTAGTGCTACGGCTTTATTGGCCGGGACCTGTAATCTAAAATATCCTGTATCGTTGGTTGCAGTAGCCCGGTTAGAGCCAAGCAGCCGCACGGCGGCATTTTTAAGTGGTTGGTTATCTTCATCAAGCAGTTTACCAGAAACAACCGTTGGCTTTTTCTGGGCGAAGCAAAGTGCCGGTGATAAGGCCAGTATTAAGAAGAATGCTTTGAGATACGTCATTGCCGAAAAGAGGGCTGAAAGATAGCAATTTGGTAATAGACTGGCTGTATTTTTGCTGCAATATCGCATTCAATTTTAATCTTATCTTCACGCATTATTTCGTTCACAAATCAAATTACAAATATGAAAAGAATCTTTACACTTTTCTCTCTTCTTGCTCTCAGCATCGTGTTCGCCAGCACGAGTGCTTCCGCACAACAAACACAACTTGCAAAATGGACCTTTGAAGCCGTAGACTTTGCTACTACCGGAAGCACTACCCCGGTAATCACTACAGGAACGGCTATGGCCGACAGCGGGCTTTTTGCTGCTTCTTCTACGTTTACAGGACAACATGCAAGTGCATCTACTGTTTGGTCCACCCCTGCAGGAAACGGATCTGCTAATGCATTAAGTTCAAATAATTGGGCGCCCGGTGACTATTACCAATTCCAAACATCAACGTTAGGATTCTCCGGCGTTACCGTAATGTATTCACAAACGGGTAGCAGTACTGGTCCTAAAACCTATCAACTGCAATACAGCAC
>JAEZDR010000190.1 GCA_023433265.1 Bacteroidota bacterium
TTGCAGAACAGGGCGCTAAGGTAGTAGTTGCCGACATCAATGAAGCGGATGGCAGGAAAGTAGTGGAAGAACTAACAGCAAAGGGAGGCGAAGCTTTGTTTGTGAAGGCAGACACGTCGAAAGCTGCCGATCACGAAGCTTTGGTTAAAGCTGCCGTTGATAAGTTCGGATCGCTTGATATTGCCGTGAATAACGCCGGCATCGGTGGGCCACTCGCCATCACCGGCGAGTACCCGCTCGACGGATGGCAGAAGGTGATAGATATTAACCTCACGGGCGTATTCTATGGACTTCGCTACCAGCTTCCGGCCATGAAAGCGGGAGGCAGTGTTATCAACATTGCTTCTATTCTCGGGCAGGTTGGCACCAGGTTATCACCCGCGTACGTTGCTTCCAAACATGGTGTGGTAGGCCTTACCAAAGCAGCCGCCCTTGAGTATGCGGAAAAGGGAATCCGCATTAACGCTGTAGGTCCGGGTTATATTCATACGCCACTGGTGGAAAAAACACTTGCCGCCGATGCATTGAATGCACTTAAAGCGCTTCACCCTATGGGAAGGTTAGGGGAAGCAGAAGAGATGGCAGAGCTTATTTTATGGCTGGCATCCGGCAAATCATCCTTCGTAACCGGTGGTTTTTATGCTGCCGACGGTGGATACCTTTCACAATAAATAAAACAATATGACGGATAAATTGTTTGCCTATGCAGCCTCATTGCAACATGCGGGGCTGCATTTGGCGCGTATAGGACTAGTGATAGTATTGGTGTGGATCGGTGGCCTTAAGGCATTCAGGTACGAAGCAGTAGGCATCGTGCCTTTTGTTGCCAATAGTCCTACGATGAGTTTTTTCTATAGGTTCTCGGCACCGGAATACAAGCAACACATGAACCGCGAGGGAGAATACAAGCGGGAGAACATTGCCTGGCATGAGAGGAACAACACTTATGCTTTTTCCTACGGGCTGGGTGCAGTAATCGTACTCATAGGCGTCTTGATAGCGCTGTATCCCTGGTGGCCTGCGGCATCTGCTATCGGTAGCTTCCTTGCCTTCCTGATGTCGTTTGTTACGCTCTCATTTCTCATTACCACGCCTGAAACTTGGGTGCCTGCACTGGGAGATACAGAAAGTGGATTTCCTTACCTGAGTGCCGCCGGAAGGCTGGTGATAAAAGATGCCATCATGATGGGTGCTGCACTTGCTACCATGGCTGGTGCGGCAAGGGAACATCTGAGAAGGAAAGGAAGGGCATGATGGATCCATGCGAAGGACTGATTGAATCTAGTGATGGGGCGTGAAAACCGCAATGTGAGCGGGCGCTCGGTTGCGAAGCGGGTGGGACGATGTTTACGCAATCGCTGCTTTTAGCTTCTTAAGCTAAATACTAATGATAAGAAACGCGCTTCGGGAAGCAGAGATGGCTTCTTCCGGGGCTCGTCCCCCCACCGCCTCATTGCAGAGGCGCCTGTTGCTCTAAGAAAGTGGTGGTGTTCTATTTAAAACTCAACTCCACCTCATTGCCCACGGCTTCTTTTGCAAGGGCGCTGTGAATGTAAATACGGGCGCGCACTTCTGATGATGCTCCGCAGGAAACTTTCAGCTTTACCATGGAGTTGTCTTTCTTAGTTATGTAGAGATAAGACCAATTGTCCGTACCGGGCTGCAGTTTGGTAATCAGGTTTTCCTGGTCGTCTGAGTAAATGATCCATTGCAAAGGCGTTCCATTGAGGCTGAGGGCTTCAAGCTTTACCGGTGTACCTGCCGGAACGGCTGCCTTATCGGGTTCGGAATTGCTCTTAATACAGGAAGTAAGAGCGAAACAAATTAACAGGCTGAAGAGCCATGCTGTGCGGATACCGACGTTAGTCTTAGTCATAAGTATAATTTTTTCGCAATAAAGTTAGCGGCAAGGGATGGTCGTAAAAATGATAAAGCTCAGGTTAGGTTAATTTGAAGCGGGGGTGGTTACTGGCCGGGTGGTTTAAAGACAGAGTGCTTGCGAAGCCGTACCAACTACTGTGCTGCAGCAAATTATTGGGCCGGTACCTGTGCCTATTCCGAATCTCTTCCTACCTTTCCCCTTCACGATGAAGAAATTAAAGGAAGCAAGCACTCTTACCAGCCTAAATCCGCTGAACGACCTGCAAAAACAAGCGGTTACCAGCAGTGCTAAACGGCTGCTTGTACTCGCCGGCGCAGGCTCAGGCAAAACGAAAACGTTGCTGCAAAAGATTACTTACCTCATAGATCAGCAAGCTGTTCCTTCGGCTGCTATCATGGCCATCACATTCACAAAGAATGCGGCCAATGAAATGGTTGATAGGCTACTGGTGGCCTCAGACACTACCGGTCAATATAAATCCATACTTGACGACAAAAGCAAAACGTTCCAGGAGAAAGAACAAGCCCGCCTCTTCTTTAAGCGGCAGTTCAGGTGGATAGATAACCTCACCATCAGTACTTTCCACAGTTTCTGCTATAAAGTGCTTCGCAACTTTGGCGCTAAACAGTTCGACAATAAATTCAAAATTGTAGGCGACCGCAAAGAAGAGGAAGAACTTGGCAGCATTGCCGCCCCCGAAACGGCTTTCGAGGTGTACCATAAGCTGCTGATAGAAATGTGCAGCGATAATGAATACCTCCTTGCACTGAAGCGGTACATACTGGATTATGTGATCGACAAAATACACATAGAACATGCACGCATGACTCTTCCCAAAGAGGGCAAATATTACACAACCCTCAATGGCGACAAGGTGCGCAGCAAAAGCGAACAGTTTATTGCAGACTGGCTCTACCGGCATAGCATCCCATACGAGTATGAACCATTGCTAAACGTGCGCGACTTTGAGTTTCATCCCGACTTCTACATCCCCGGTGCAAACCTCTATATTGAGCACGTTAGCGACCGCAGCTACCGGATGCGTGACAAAGAGGAGCAGTTTAAACACGGCCAGTTATTGCTGGTAAAAACCTATGAAGGAATAGCGGCTGACAGCGCGCTATTTAATCACACACTAGATAGTATTGTAAGGGGCAGGCTACCTGAGGGCTACCATAAAACCGTTGCCCTCAGCTTTAACGAGGAGTTTAACCGCTACCACGACCATGTAAAGGATTTTATTATCCAGGTGATGCGCGTAACGGACATGCTGAAGGTAGAAGGCATAGATGAAGATGTAGTGCTAAGCAAATCGCAAACCGATCAGCACGAACGGGTCAGATCGTTTTATAACCTTGCTATCCCGCTATGTAAAAAATATAAAGACTACTGTATCAACCGTAGTTACCTCGACTTCAACGACCTGATTTCCACCACGGTTGACCTGTTTACGCACCACCCCGACATATTGGAAAAGTTCAGGGAAAAGTATCAATACATATTGGTAGATGAGTTCCAGGACGTAAACAACCTGCAGGTAAAGCTCATCAGCCAGTTGCTTACACCGCAAACCCAGCTCTTTTGTGTAGGCGATGACTGGCAAAGCATCTATGGCTTCAGGGGAAGCAACGTGAGCTATATCGTAGAGTTTGAAAAACATTTCCCGGAAGCCAGTGTTATCAAACTCAACCTGAATTATCGCAGCACACAACACATTGTAGGTGCTAGCAACGAAGTTATCAGGCATAACCGTTATAAGGTAGATAAAGAGGTGAGCGCCTCTAAAATGAGCGAGCAGAAGATCGTGGTATTCGCCGGTAGTAAGCCAGAAGAAAATGTTTCATTCTGCATAAACACGGTAGAGCAGCTTCTGAAAGAAGGCTATGCTGCCAGCGATATACTTTTCCTTTACAGGCGCACCAAAATGTATCATCCTTATTATACCGCATTTAAGCATGCCGGCTTGAAAATGCAGGGGCGCACTATCCACGGTGCAAAGGGGTTGGAGGCAAAAGCGGTTTTTATTGTGGGTTTGTCTGAAGGCAGTGGTGGCTTTCCCGACATTTGGATGGAGGACCGCATCTTCCAGGTGATAAAAAAGGCAGACCATAACATGCTGATGGAAGAGGAGAGGAGGCTGTTTTATGTAGCCATCACTCGTGCAAAGGAAAAGCTCTACCTCATCACTGAGAAAGGGAATGAGTCGTCCTTCATTAGGGAAATACCACAGAACTATACGGTGCGTACCTCCGAAGCGATGAACAACCTGGTGGAAGAAGTGATGCTCTGCCGCCATTGCAACAGCCAGCTAGAGCGGTTGTTTGCGTTTTGTCCTTATTGCGGGAAGAAGCAGTAGGCAAACCTCCCTGAGCGTAAGCGAAGCATTTTAATCTTAGGAGACATGTACTGACTTAAAAAACGATTAGGGTGTAATTTGTAGATTTGGGGTGAAACCTAAATAGATGTACTCCTTCGATGATATTATTGGAGAAACAAAGCCATCCTTTGACTGGGAATTTAGTTCCATCGGCGAAGTCATCTCTATCGAAGAACTTGAACGCTGGTTCCACAAAAGACGGTTTGGAACCCCGTCTATTCAATTAGCTTATTCTGATTTGCTTTCACAAGCGGATGATCTGTTATCCTACTGGGCCTTTGATATGCCAAGCCGGTATATATTACAGGAATTCCAGCGGATTTATCTAAAAAACGACAGCACGGTAAACCTAGAGAAAATTGAGCAATGGTTGGCCGGGATAAGTCCTTTTGTAGATCTACAAATCG
>JAEZDR010000016.1 GCA_023433265.1 Bacteroidota bacterium
TCATATGGCCAGGCAGGATGGTTATATAAGAGCAACAGGCAACATCAACGATGTTACACTTTACATCCGCAACGGCGTCTATTACGCCCGGATGAAAAGCTGCCTCACAGGTAAAACCTTTTGGAAGCATAGGGCTTTTGAAGGTAGCCGTAATAGCTGCCGGCGCTTTGCATTAGGCAACACACTCGCTTCACAGGTTTACAGGAATCTTCCAAAAGAAAAGCGTGTTTACCAATGTTTTTGCCGGCTAAAAACTGCAGCCATTCTGTATCTCAAACAATCCTTGTCAGCAACTGAAGTGCTTTCACTCCTTCATCAGCAGGCCCTGCAGGAAGCGTATATAGTACAACTTCCGCCCAGGAAAAAAAGAAAACCTAAACCCTTTCCCTATGCTAAGGTGGTCACACCCAGCTATATCGGCCTAACCGTCGGCAGGCTCGAATACCTCGAAAACAAATACGGTGAAGAAAAGTTTGAAGAAATGGTCGAAAGCTTTTTCCATGCCTTAAAGCTGCCACCACCCCCAATCCGCGCCCTGCAGCGCGCAGCCATTGCATAACCACCCACACGCTCTCGCCGCTTACCTCTCCCGCTCACATCTCACGTTTCTGCAACTCACGTTTCACCTCTCACATCTTACATTTCACGTCTCACAACTCACGTTTCACGTCTCACTAACTCCCTGGCTACTCCGATGTGACTCCATAGTGACTCCGTAATGACTCCGATATCACTCCGACATGAAAAGCCGCATACTGCGTGCTTCTTTTTTTATCCTCTTCTAAATGCCCATTTACCAAGTTCTTTCCACGAAGGTTTTTTACCGTACATAAGTATCCCGGTGCGGTATATTTTGGCTGCAAGCCATGTGGTAAGAATAAAGCCGAGGATTAACAGGGCATAGCTGGCTACTATTTCCCAAACAGGCGGATGATGTGGTAAGCGCGCCATCATTACAATGGGTGAAGTAAGCGGAAACAGGCTTCCGAACACCGCAATACTACTATGTGGATCATTAGCAGCTTTTATCATAATAGCCATGGCGAAAATGATAGGCATCATGATGGGGAAGAGCAGCGATTGTGCATCCTGAGGATCTTCATTTACGGCACTGCCTACCGCAGCAAAGAGGGAAGAATACAGGAGGTAGCCACCAATAAAGTAAAAGATAAAACTACCCACAATTAATGCTATCGGTAATTGCGTGATGCCTTGCATAGCCTCCGCAATCTTGCTCGTGCTCTGTGCCACTTCTACACCTGGCGCCTGTACATTGCTCTGCGTCATTTGCTGGGCAAGGTCGGGGGCAATGAGTGAAAAGAGTAATGGCAGCAGCGATACAATAAAAATCCAAATTAGGAATTGCAGTAAACCTACTGCACCAATGCCGAGTATCTTACCCATCATCAGTTGGAAAGGTTTTACGCTGCTTACAATCACTTCAGCAATGCGGCTTACTTTTTCTTCCATTACGCCGCGCATCACCATCGTGCCATACACGAACAATACGATGTAAATGATAAGGCCGGATATAATGCCAATCAGCTCAGCGAATATGGCAACATTCTCTACCTCTTCTTCACCTTTGAGTGTTGTAAACTGCACATCGGCCCTGTTCTTAATGCTATCAAGCTGCGCCTGTGTGAGGTTGAGCGAAAGCAGCCTCCTGTTTTCAAGCTGCCTGTTGATGTTTCTTTCAATTTCAGACTGTGAGCGCATACCAATACTCTCGTTGCTAACTATCCTCAGGTCGCCGGCATTCATAATGCTTGCTCCTGCAGGTATGTAGATGTAAGCATCAAAAGCGTCGTTCTGCAGTTTTTGTTTCAATGCAGCTTCGTTAGGTTCGTTCACGAAACTGAATTTAAGCTGCTCCTCGTTTTTGCTTTCAATCTTACCATTGAAGAAGTTGGCGTTATCTGCTACAGCCACATTCATTTCCTTACCCTCATCAACGGTGAAGTAGATGATCATGCCATAGAAGGCAAAAATGAAAACAGGCAGGAGGATGGTTGTAAGAAGAAAAGTTTTCTTTCTTACTCTCGTAAGAAACTCCCTTTGTGTTACCAATGCTATTTTACTCATAATTAGTGTAATGCGGTTTGAAGATTAGTTTACTTTCTGGAACGAACGGGTAGCCTTAGTGCCTTCTACAAGGCGGATGAAAATTTCGTTCAGTGAAGGCAGTATTTCGTTGAATGATGATATAGTTAATCCTTGTGCAATAAAATATTTGAGCACATCGTTGTTGTTGTAGCCGTCGTTTAGTTTAATGACCACATCGTTTTTGCCGGCACGTTTTACTTCAAACAAATCGGCTGCAAGTGTTTCAGGAATCAACTCCTGCTCAAAAGCAATGGTAAACACATGCTCCTTGAAATCCTGTTTCACGTTTTGTACAGTGCCATCCAATATTTTCTTACCCAGGTTAACAAGCACGATGTGATCGCATATTTCTTCTACCTGCTCCATCCGGTGGGTACTAAAGATGATGGTACTCCCCTTTTTAGACAAGTTGAATATCTCGTCTTTGATGAGGTTGGCGTTTACTGGGTCTAGCCCGCTAAATGGTTCATCGAGGATGATGAGTTTAGGCTCATGTAAAACGGTGGTAACGAACTGCAGCTTCTGGCTCATTCCTTTGCTAAGGTCTTCCACTTTCTTATTCCACCAGCTTTGCATTTCCATCTTTTCAAACCAGTAGCGGATTTTCTCCATCGCCTGGCTTTTAGACAAGCCTTTCAGGCGGGCAAGGTAAAGCGCCTGTTCGCCGATTTTCATCTTCTTGTAAAGGCCGCGCTCTTCGGGCATGTACCCAATTTCGCGCGTATGCTTCATGGGATCGAAGGGTGAGCCATCAAATATCAGCTTTCCTTCATCGGGATAAAGAATACCGGTTATCATGCGCAGCAGCGTGGTTTTACCAGCGCCATTAGGACCGAGTAGACCGAATATGCTTCCTTCATCGATGGTGAAGCTGATGTCGTCAACTGCTTTTTGGGTTGCGTAATGCTTTCTTAGGTTTTGAAGTTGGAGTATTGCGCTCATAGCGTGAAGTTAATGGTTTATCATTTTCAGCCTTGCGAACGAAGTATGTACGTGCAAATAAATAGACGAACGGAAACAAAATGCCGGGCAACAAAAAAGCTGCTCCTTAGGGGAACAGCTTTTTATAAAGAAATATCTCGTTGTCTTATTGCTTTGGTTTAGCCGGAGCAGGCCTTACTGGAGCAGGAGATGCAGGCCTCTTTTCTTCTTCACCTAACATCAACTGGGCAGGTAACTGAATTTTAAGCTCTTTTGCTACGGGTATAAACAGGTTATCAAGTTTGTTCTTATTGAGGAAATAGGGCTCGATAGCCTGTGGGTTTACTACAAGGGTATAGTTGCCTCTTGCAAGCACTTTATCGTATGCTTCAATAACACGCTGGGCCAAAGGACCGGCTAACTGGTCTCTTTTACCTTCCAGTTTACTTTGTGCTATCTGCTGCCAGTAAACAAGGTTGAACCCTACCTGCTGACGCTGTTTTAAAGTATAATCAAGTAAAGCTTTCGATTTCCCCGAAGCTGAGTCAGCTTTGTAAGTGCTGTCCAACCTTGCAAACTCGCTCTGGTAGATTTCATATTCAGCAGCAAGCGAATCCTGCTGGTAAATTCGCAGCAGGCTATCCACACCAGCATAACCCGGCATAACGGTAACCATTGTTTCCAGGTCGAAGAAACCTATCTTGAGTTGTTGAGCCTTTACAGTTGTACCAGCCATGATTGCGACAGCAAACAATAAAAAGAAACCTTTTTTCATCTGTGATTGTTTTGTTTTAAGACGCAGCTTCAACTGCTTATTTTAAACGTGTATGGTTAATTAACTAGTTTTTAATCCCTATTTCTCTAAGCACATCGTCGCTTTTGTCAAGCTTTGGGTCGGCAAATATAACCGTTATTCCCTCACTTTTATCCAGTATAAAATCGTAGCCACGGGCAACGGCAATCTTTTGTACTGCATTGTAAACCCTGTCCTGCAGTGGCTTTATCAGCTTTTGCCTTTCCTTGAACAGGTCGCCCTCAAAACCGAACCTTCTTTTTTGTAAATCGCGTACTTCTTTTTCCTTGTTGAACAGTTCGTCTTCGCGCTTTTTCTTAAGGTCGTCCGTAAGCATAAACTGTTCGGCTTCGAAGTTTTTGTACATCTTGTCCAAAAGAATCTGCTTATCGTCAATTTCTTTTTGCCATTGTTCGCTCACCTGTTGCAGTTTCTTTTCTGCCTCTTTATACTCTGGTATTTTTTCCAGGATGTATCGTGTGTCTATTACAGCATAGCGCTGGGCAGACGCAATCAAAGAACAGCATATGAGTGCGGCAAGAACAAACAATTTGGATTTCATAACCGGGAGATTAATTTGTTGTTGAAGTTAATGTTCAAATCATCCTCACTTTATGCTTCCTGGCTGGTTTAACAGATAATTCTATTAATCAGGTTCAAAACCAAGCATGAAGGTAAACCTTGCAGCATCGCGGATTTTCGTATCACCGGTCATGCGGTCTAGCCCGACGCCGTAGTCAAATCCAAGCAATCCAAACATAGGAAGGAAGAAACGCATACCTACACCCACTGAGCGGCGAAGCCTGAAAGGATTGTATTCCTTAAAGTTGTACCACCCGTTTGCAGCTTCAAAAAACGCAAGACCGTAGATAGTGCTGCTCGGATTGAGGCTGAAGGGGTAACGCATTTCAAGCGTGTACTTATTAAAGATGGTAAAGTATTGTTGCGCGCCCTGTTGTTCCGGGTTATACTTTGGATTAGATGTTTCGTAAACAGGATAGCCTCTGTGTGCTATGATGTCGTATCCAAGCAGGGCAAACTGGTTACTGATACCTGCATCGCCCACCTGGAACCTTTCGAAGGGAGAGATATTGAGCGATGAATTGTACCTGCCAAGGAAGCCATATTTAGCAGAAGCTTTTAGTACAAACTGCTTGTTTCTGTCTGCACCATGCGGGCGTCCGAGAGGCATGTACCAATCGCCTGTAAAACGCCATTTGTGGTACTCGATAAACTTAAACCTTTCAGCAGGATCTGTTGTAGAAACGATGTCTTTATTAAACAGCGACCATGGCGGTGTTAACTGCAAACTAAGCAGGAAGCTGCTACCACCGCGCGGGAAAGTCGGATTGTCTATTGACGAACGTTGCAATGAGAGCTTAACACTCAGGTTATTTGAAATACCATTCGTAAAGCCGGGTAAGTTTACCTGGTCTATCGGGTAGTTCTTAAGCTGGTAACGGGTGTAGTTTAGCGCCACACCAAACGAGAAGAAGTCGTCCGGCCATTTGAGCTGGGTAGAAAGACCAATGGACGCACCTGTTGTTTTAAAGAAAGAGTTATTTGCGTTTGCTGCACTGTACTCGCCGGTTAACGGATCGAACGCATTCGCAAACTTGGTATCGAACAAGCTGAAAGTAAGCGACTGCCTCTTCTTACCTCCCAACCAAGGTTCGGTGAAGGAGAAATTGTAAGACCTGAAAGCGCGGCCATTGCTCTGAAAACGTAGGCTGAGTTTCTGCCCATCTCCCTGTGGAAGTGGATCCCAGGC
>JAEZDR010000088.1 GCA_023433265.1 Bacteroidota bacterium
TCTGTGGCTAAAAACATGAACGATCTTCCTGAGTCCATCAGGCACCTGGCAAAAGGAGGTGGCAGCTTAACAGCGCTTCCGATCATTGAAACGCAGGCGGGTGACGTATCAGCTTATATCCCAACGAATGTTATCTCAATCACTGACGGACAGATATTCCTTGAGGGCAACCTCTTCAATGCTGGTATCCGCCCAGCCATAAACGTAGGTATATCGGTAAGCCGCGTGGGTGGTAATGCGCAGATTAAGTCAATGAAAAAGGTAGCAGGTACCTTAAAACTTGACCAGGCGCTTTACCGCGAGTTGGAAGCCTTCTCAAAGTTTGGTGGCGACCTTGATGCTGCTACCAAGAGTGTAATCGACAAAGGTGCCCGTAACGTAGAAATTCTTAAGCAGCCTCAATACTCTCCTTACAGCGTGGAAAAGCAGGTGGCTATTATTTACCTGGGTACACAAGGTTTGTTGCGTGAAGTACCGGTAAACAAGGTAAAGGCTTTTGAACAGCAATTCCTCCTGGAAATGGAACAAAAGCACCCTGAAATACTTGGTGAGTTTAAAAAGGGCAATCTTCCCGAAGACGGACTTAACAAAATGACCGAATTAGCTAAAGGTATTATGTCGCATTTTAAGAAGTAATAACTTAACTGTCAATATTAAAGCGGCCACCCTATGGTGGCCTTTTTTAGTCATTTGGATGCATTTTTTATACGTCCCAATAGCATTTCTGCTCCCCAGTATCGTCGGTTGCATCTCCAACCCTTCTCTTATGCCTCTCTTACAATACTCTTATTTTCCTATGTAGTTTTCGGGGCATTACTTAAGTACTGTTACCAGCATCGGCTGGCGTAACAGGCAAGCTAACAAAAAACGTTGTACCCTGCCCTTTTTCGCTCTCCGCCCAGATGCTTCCACCATGCGCCTGAATTATCTGGCAGGAAATGTAAAGCCCAAGCCCCAGACCGCCCGTTTGCTTTTTTGTTTCATCTATCCTGAAGAAACGATCGAATATTTGAGCCAGGTATTCCTTTGGTATACCAGGTCCTTCGTCCTTCACACTAAGCACCACATTGCCATCTTCAATTGAAGACTTAACAACAACCTGACTACCTCGGGGGGAGTATTTTACAGCATTTGAGAGTAAGTTATCCAGAACCTGTTCAATTCGGTGTTTATCCCCATTAACGCAAGCAATTGCGTTGTTTATTAAAATAAGCCTGTGGTGTTTACTCAGGTGGACAGCTGCTTCCAACGCATCGTGAACTACTTTATCGAACGAGAAATCCTTCTTATTGTATAATAAATGCCCACTAGATATTTTGCTCACGTCAAGCAAGTCACCTATCAATCTTTCCAACCGCCTTACCTGGTCTTCTTGTTTTTTCAAAACCAGAAGCTGCCCGTCCTCTACCTCTCTTTGTAAAAGCTGATTGTAGGCTTTTATGCTGGTAAGGGGCGTTTTGAGTTCATGGCTGGCAATTGATAAGAAATCGTCTTTCTGCCTATCCAACTTCCGTTGATGTACAAGTTCATAAACACTTTTAGATAGCTCATCTTCCAGTTGCTTCCGGGAGGTAATATCTGTTATGAAAGCAATGAACAACCAATTCTCATCTTCCTTTACCCCACTGATAGTTAGGGCAATCATGATGCGTTGGTTACTTGCCGTTATCGCCGGCACTTCCACCGTTTTATTTAAAATAGCGCCTTCCCCTGTTTTCAAAAAATGGCTTAGGCCCCGTATATGTGCTTCCCGATATTCCTCCGGGATAATGAGACTGTAAATTAGCCTTCCCCTTGCGAACGCAGCAGTAAAGCCAAAAACTTCTTCTGCTTTAGGATTCCATTCTACAACCCTGTTATTTGCGTCAATGGTAATGATTGCGTCGGGTGCGTTCTGATAGATGGTCTGCAAGCGCTTTTCGTTAACCTTAACGTGGAACTGCGTTTGAACCTTTTCAGTCACATTCCTGAATATCGCCCTTGTATATACCTGCTCTCCCGATTCGATATATTCAATCGAGCCCTCCACAAAAATTTCCTCACGTTTTGTATTAAGCAAAACAGTAGAAATTTCGCTTCTTGACTTTAGTCTTAAGGTGTCCTCACGCACCGATAAATAGTAGTCCTTGAAGTCCGGTCTGATAAAATCCCATATTGGTTTCCCCAACGCTTCCTCTTCCGAACATTGCATTACCTTAACCCATGAAGGATTCACTTTCACTAATTGCCCGTTCAAGGCCACAATCTGGATAAGATCGTTGCTCTTATCGAAAAGATCTCTATACCAAGTACTTTCAGACATTCGGAGCTTTGCTTCGATAAAACATCAAAAAAGGTGCTATATTCATTTAACAACCCATGATTTCCAGTTATTTCCTTTAATCAACAGTAAGTCGCACATTTGCACCACCACAGTTTAAGCGATGAAACATATTCCAAACGTATTTACGCTTCTCAATCTCTTCTTTGGCTGTTTAGCTATCGTATCTACCCTGCAACCAGGGCTCACAAGTGTTGTAGATGACAATGGAAGTGGCTTTGTCGGCCTGCCGGAGAATATTGTTATGGCGTCTGCTTTTATAGCAATCGCTGCAGTAATTGATTTCCTGGATGGTTTTGTTGCCAGGCTATTGAAAGCGAGTTCTGATTTAGGAAGACAGTTAGACTCATTGGCCGATGTCGTAAGTTTCGGCGTCGCCCCTGGTGTGATCATATTCCAGTTTCTACGCTTATCGTTTGCGCAACAAGAAGGCGGCCTAGATGTGTCTACTGCCTGGTTGATGCCCGCGTTTATTGTTCCTTGCGCTGCGGCATTCAGGCTAGGACGGTTCAACCTGGATACCTCGACCTCCACGTGGTTTAAAGGATTGCCAGTTCCAATGGTCGGGATGCTTGTCGCATCATTCCCTCTTATCTACTGGTTCAGTTTAAATGAAACCGCTCTTAGCATTTTGGGTAAAACCTGGTTTTGGTATTTTATTATTGCCCTTTGTTCCTACCTAATGATTTCGACCATACCTATGCTTTCATTGAAGCTGAAAGGATTATCAATGAGAACATTGATGCCTGTTCTGATTATACTTATCATTGGCATAGCTGCAGCATTGCTCACAGGATGGTTAGCCATTCCAGTTGTCTTTGCTGCATACATAATAATATCTTTGGCCTTTAAACCCAATAATAGATGACCTACCATGTACAAATAAAAATAATGCCTCTTAAAGATCTATTGGATCCCCAGGGAAAAGCCGTTCTAGGGGGCCTACATAACCTGAGCCTGCAAGGTGTTCGGGATGTGAGGGTTGGCAAGCACATTACATTGGATGTGGAAGCTACAGACGAGGTGCAGGCAAAGCAAATAGCAGATGACGCCTGTAAGAAACTCCTGGCAAACCCTGTAATGGAGTTTTACGAAATTGAAATGGTAAACTAAGGCTGTACAAGCGTACAAAAAAACAGGAAGCTTTGTTATACATCGTACCCACGCCCGTTGGAAATCTAAAAGATATCACGTTGCGGGCACTTGATGTATTGAAGGAAGTTGACCTGATTCTTTGTGAAGACACCCGTACGTCCTCAAAGCTATTAAATCATTATGGCATTAGTAAGCCACTACTGCCATATCATCAACACAACGAGCATAAGGTTTACCTGAGATTTGCAGACGAACTGGCTTCAGGAAGAACTATGGCTCTTGTAACCGATGCTGGTACTCCGGGTATCTCAGACCCAGCTTTCTTGCTTGTAAGAGAGTGCGTCACACGGAATATTAAAGTGGAATGTTTACCGGGAGCAACAGCTTTTGTTCCTGCGCTGGTCAACAGTGGCCTACCCATAAACAAGTTTGTCTTTGAAGGCTTCTTGCCTTTAAAGAAAGGCAGGCAAACTTTATTGAAAAAACTTGCAGAAGAAGAAAGGACGATGGTTTTTTACGAGAGCCCGGTAAGGTTGGTAAAAACTCTGGAAGAATTGGCATCCTACCTCGGTGCAGAGCGGCAATGCTGTGTTACACGTGAACTCTCCAAGCTGTTTGAAGAGAACAAACGAGGCACCTTGTCTGAAGTTGCTGATCACTTCAAACAAAAAACCGTCAAGGGAGAAATTGTGCTAGTAGTAGGGGGAAAAAGTGAATAGTGAGATGATTGTTAGAGAGAGAGCGTACCATTTCTTTGAAAATGCGAGCGCGTGGGACTAGTCAGAATGTCGAGGGGATTTCGATAGGCCATGCGGGAAACCTAATCAAAACAAATTGTTTACCTATGGTTGTTTTTCAACCATTCCACCACCTTGGGAAATGCAATAGTAAACCAGGCAGTGTAGTTAGCTGGCTCTTCAGTTAATTGAGTTTCTATTTGTTCAACGGGTACATAGCGTGTACTCATTACTTCGGAGGGATTAGGGAATAAATTTCCGTTATATTCACCAATAAGGACGTGATCAAACTCGTGCTCTGTTAACCCATTATCAAACGAGGCTTTGTAAATAAAAGAGAATATAGGCTTTAGGGTAGTAGTGAAGCCAAGTTCTTCCTGTAACCTACGTACGGCAGCAGACTCAACGCTTTCTCCTGGTTTGGGATGGCTACAACAGGCGTTAGTCCAAAGCGAGGGGCTGTGGTATTTTGATAATGCTCTTTGTTGCAGTAGCATATCCTTCTTTTCGTTGAAAATAAACACACTGAAAGCACGATGTAGTACGGCCTTTTGGTGGGCTTCCATTTTCTCCATCACGCCCAGTTCCTCATCCTGTTCATTTACCAATACTACATGATCCATGATACCCGTTTACAGTCTTATTTGTCTCAAGTATTCTCCATAACCACTCTTGCTGTACTTGTCTGCGAGCAGTTGAAGTTGGTCGTGGTCAATAAATCCCTTTCGGTAAGCTACTTCTTCGATGCACCCTATTTTATGCCCTTGTCGCTTTTCAATTACCCTAACAAACTCAGAAGCGTCGCTAAGCGAATCAAAAGTGCCGGTATCGAGCCAGGCAGTTCCCCTATCCATAATCCCCACGTGAAGCTTCCTGTTTTCGAGATAAACACGGTTCACATCAGTTATTTCGTATTCTCCCCTTTTTGACGGTTTAATACTTTTTGCAATGTTCACCACCTCGTTGTCATAGAAGTAGAGGCCAGGAACAGCATAGTTTGATTTTGGTGCAGCAGGCTTTTCTTCAATAGATACTGCCATTTTATTCTCATCAAACGCAACAACGCCATAGCGTTCAGGATCACTTACTTCATAGGCAAATATCGCTGCGCCATCTACATTGTTAAATGAGGATACCAGGTTTGTAAAACCTGAACCATAGAAAATATTATCACCTAATATTAGAGAGGCTTTGTCATTGCCGATAAATTGCTCGCCTATTACAAATGCCTGAGCCAGCCCATTCGGAACATGCTGCAAAGCATAACAAAAGTTGCATCCAACTTCACTACCATCTCCCAACAGCCGTTTAAACTGGTCAGCATCCTCAGGTGTAGTTATAATGAGGACATCCTTTATCCCTGCAAGCATGAGAACCGATAATGGATAATATATCATCGGCTTATCATAAATAGGCATTAGCTGCTTGGAAATAGCTTTTGTGATGGGGTATAAACGGGTACCAGACCCTCCTGCCAGTATAATTCCTTTCATACTAAAAAAATTCTGTAAGCTGGTTAAGTGTAGGATTAGTCTTGTCTTTATCTGACAATACAATATGTTCTGAACCTATCTTCCAGTCAATCTTCAGGTAAGGATCGTTATAAAGTAATCCTCCTTCCGACTGTTTGTTATAATAGTTATCGCATTTATAGAAAAAAACACAATGCTCGCTTAGCACAACAAAGCCGTGTGCAAGACCCCGGGGAACAAAAAACTGCGTTCTTGAATCTTCAGAAAGCTCGATTGAAACATATTCACCAAAAGTGGGTGACTCCTTTCTAAGATCCACCACCACGTCCAGCACCCTGCCTTGAATTACTCGCACCAGCTTTGCCTGAGCCCACTTGCCCCGCTGAAAATGCAAGCCTCGCAAAACTCCGTATGTAGATCTAGATTGGTTATCCTGCACAAAACTGACATCCAATCCAGTTTCTTTTGTGAATTTTTCCTTATTAAAGCTCTCGAAGAAGTATCCACGCGGATCTTCAAAAACGCTGTCGTGAATAATATAACAGTCTTTTATTTTAGTAGCCTCTGCCCGCATGTTTTATCTTTCAGCATATTGGGTTTCGTAATACTGTTTATACGCGCCTGATGTAACATTGGTCAACCATTCCTTGTTTTGAAGGTACCAGTCGATTGTTTTACTAAGGCCTTCTTCAAAGGTAACTGAAGGCTTCCAGCCAAGCTCTTTATTAAGCTTTGATGCATCTATCGCATAGCGCCAGTCATGCCCAGGTCTGTCCTTTACATAACTTATCAGTTTCTCACTGTCACCTTCCGGCCTCCCTAGTTTTTCATCCATTAACTTACATAGCAACTTCACTAAATCTATATTCTTCCACTCATTGAAGCCCCCCACGTTATAAGTATCATGGGTTTTACCAGTGTGAAAAATCACGTCTATTGCTGCAGCATGATCAATAACATACAACCAGTCACGTGTGTTTTTACCGTCTCCGTAAACAGGAAGCGGCTGATGATTTATAATGTTATTGATAAACAGAGGAATTAACTTTTCAGGAAAATGGTTTGGTCCATAGTTATTTGAGCAATTAGAAATAACATAGTTCATTCCATAAGTTTCTCCATAAGCTCGCACAAAATGGTCGGAAGATGCTTTACTGGCTGAATAGGGCGAATTTGGCGAATAAGGTGTTGTTTCTGTAAAATAGCCTATCTCCCCCAAGGTGCCATACACCTCATCAGTAGACACATGGTAAAACCTGTGCTTACCTAGATCCGCCTTCCAAAAGTCCTTTGAAACATTTAGAAGGTTTACGGTGCCCACCACGTTCGTATAAATAAAATCCATTGGGGATAGAATCGAACGATCAACATGCGATTCTGCGGCTAAGTGGATGACATCAGTAATATCGTGCTTGATAAATATCTCAGTAAGCACCGAGGGCTCCAAAATGTTTGCCCTTTCAAAATGGTAATTAGAAGCGTCCTCTATGTCCTTCAGGTTCTCCAAGTTACCTGCATAAGTAAGTGCATCCAGGTTAACGATTTTATATGTTGGATATTTCTTTACGAACAAACGTACAACATGCGAACCTATGAAGCCTGCGCCTCCGGTAATAAGTATTTTCTTCATTTTAAAATTGATCTTTCATTTCGTTATAAACCTGCGTGAGTCCTATTTCAAGCGATATTTGATGTTTCCATCCCAAGTTATGCAGTTTGGAAACATCCATCAATTTCCTTGGCGTGCCATCTGGCCTGGTCGTATCAAAAATAATTCGCCCTTCATATCCTACAACCTTTCTAACTAACTCTGCAAGTTCTCTGATACTAATATCACTGCCTACGCCAATATTAATTAATCCCTCTTCATTATAATGTTTCATAAGAAAAAGACATGCATCTGCCAGGTCATCGGCGTGTAGAAATTCGCGCATAGGTGAGCCGGTCCCCCAAATAGTAACCTCAGTGGATGCTTCCTTTTTTGCAGTAATAAATTTTCGTAGTAACGCCGGTAATACATGTGAAGTTTTCAGGTCGTAATTATCATTGGGTCCATACAGGTTGGTGGGCATTACCGAAACGAAGTTGCAACCATACTGGGCACGATAAGCATTACACATTTCTATCCCGGCTATCTTGGCTATAGCATATGGCTGGTTTGTATATTCCAAAGGTCCGGTTAGAAGATAATCTTCCCGCAAAGGTTGGGGAGCAAGCCGCGGGTATATACAGGACGATCCCAGAAACATCAATTTCTCTACTCCAGCCTTGTATGCTGCGTGTATCACGTTGCATTCAATCATAAGGTTCTCGTAGATAAACTCCGCCCGAAAAGTGTTATTAGCTACAATACCACCAACTCTTGCCGCTGCAAGGAAAACATATTGAGGTTTCTCTTCTTCGAAAAAACTTTCAACATCCAACTGTTTCCGAAGATCCAGCTCTGAAGAAGATCGGGTAATCAAGTTAGTATAACCATCCTTTTGTAGCCTTCGGATGATAGCGGAACCTACCATTCCGCGGTGCCCAGCAATGTAGATTTTATCATTCTTCTGCATCCCCGGCCTTATTCAAACTGATTCTTAACTGTATAACCTGCCTCTTTTAGCAACCGTTCTGCTCTAAAAAGGTTGACATCTGCTGCAACCATTTCGTTAATCAACATCTGCAAATTGTATTTTGGTTTCCAACCTAACTTTGCTAAAGCCTTGCTTGCATCACCTATCAAGATGTCGACTTCAGTTGGTCTGAAATAAGCGGCATCAATCGCAACAACTTCCTTTCCGGCGGGTAAAAGAAATTGAGGGTTATTTGCGTGAACTACATATCCTACTTCATTAACTCCTTCGCCTTTAAACTCCACTTCAATACCGACCTCTGCAAATGCCATTTTAATAAAGTCGCGAACAGTTGTAGTGATTCCAGTCGCTATCACAAAATCTTCAGGCTTTTCCTGTTGCAACATTAGCCACATAGCCTCCACATAATCTTTTGCATGGCCCCAATCACGTAGCGCACTCAGGTTACCCATATATAGTTTATCCTGCAAGCCCAGGGCAATTTTTGCAACCCCCCTAGTTATTTTTCGTGTTACAAAAGTTTCTCCTCGTAGCGGGCTTTCATGGTTGAACAGAATTCCATTACAAGCATACATGTTGTAAGCCTCCCGGTAATTCACCGTGATCCAATAACCATAAAGCTTTGCAACTGCGTAAGGGGAACGCGGGTAGAAAGGTGTTGTTTCTTTTTGTGGTATTTCCTGCACCAATCCATACAGTTCTGATGTCGAAGCCTGGTAGATACGAGTTTTACTTCCCAACCCAAGTATTCTCACCGCTTCCAAAATTCTAAGGGTCCCTATTCCGTCCGTATTAGCTGTGTACTCTGGGGTGTCGAAACTTACTTTGACATGACTCATTGCACCCAGATTGTAGATCTCGTCCGGCTGGACGTCCTGGATTATCCTAATCAGGTTAGTGGAATCTGTTAAGTCGCCGTAATGTAGTTTGAAACGCACGTTTCGTTCATGCGGATCCTGATAGAGATGATCAATCCGGTCTGTATTAAAAAGAGACGTACGACGTTTAATTCCGTGAACGTTGTATCCTTTATTTAGCAACAGTTCGGCAAGGTATGCGCCATCCTGACCAGTGATGCCGGTGATTAAGGCTGTCTTCATAAATAGGATATAATTGATTGAACCAGGTTTTGAGTAATTCTTTTACGAGAGTACTTGTTTTTAAACTCTTCTCTTTCAACAGTGTAATAAGTAGAAGATTTGAGCTTAGCAACGAAATCTTCAACCTGGCACGGTTTGAACAAAATGTAGTTGTCGATATTTTCCTCAACAAATTTTGCAGAATGCCCTGCCACGCCGGCTATAACTGGAATATTAGAAGCTGCATATTCGAAAAGTTTAGAAGGTAATACTTTCTCAAACGCCTTATAGTCGTTCAAGTGTAGGAAAAGATAATGCGACTCCCTATATATCTGTAAGATCTTGTCTCGCTTCACTGGCGAGTAAACTTTTACGTTACTAAGATTTAGTTTTTTGATTTTGTTTTCTAGTAGCTTTCTTGTTCCTCCATCCCCAATAACCTGGAAAAAATAATCGTCCCCGAGCAATTGAGCTGCTTCGGGTATTATCTTTTCCAGCCCCTGCCCTTCTCCGATGTTGCCGGCATAGGTGATAATTTTTGGCCGCTCAGGTAGATTCTTCTTTTGCGTAATATTCATAAAGGCATCATCAATGCCGTTAGGGAAAAAGCTATAGTTCGCCTGGCTATATTCTTTGAAATAACTCATAAATCCCTCAGACACTAAATTGATGTGAGCGGCCGATCTAAATGTGGGTTTTTCTACGAACTGGTGAATAATCTTAAGAATCCATTTTTTGCCGAATGAGAACTTCTTAAGTACCTCATCCATCGTTTCCACAAAAATATCTCGAATGTCCAGGTACAAAACAGCATCTTTTCTACTCGCTATTCGTTTCCCCAGGTAAGCAGTGAAAAGCCTTGAAGACGACGCATAGACTATATCATATTTGCCCACTACAAGTTGCATGGCGCGAGCATAGTAAACTAGATAAGACCGGATTTGATCAATAAAGCCATTGCTGTGTGGAGGTACCTTTACCCTGTCGATTGTTACATTTCCGATCTTCTCAGATTTTGGCGCCTGATCGCTAAATGACTTATACCTGTTTGGCTGGGTAGTAATCACATGAATTGAAATGTTCTCCCTTGCATATTTTGCCAACTCATGCACTAAAGCTGTGTTCCTGAAAGAACCGGCACTAAGGTCTGGATTGAAATAATAGGACAATACTAATATCCGCTTCAATTGAATTGAATTAGGGTGATCAACTCTTTCCTGAAAGCCACACTTACCATTCTAGCGTCCTGCAACCTGTTGTAGCCCAACGCTTGCTTGTAGGAATCAAAGTTTATTGAGTCATAGTTTTCAAAAGTAATCGTTATCGTGTTACCTTTCAAAAAGAGCGTGTTTCCTATTAGCTCTATATCATCCGATAAACTCCAATTAAAATGAAAATGGGCCTCACAGCCTTTTGTGGGGTGTCCGGTACTGTCTTTCAATAATACTTTGTTTTCTTCCCAGTAAAGGGCGCGTCTATGCACAATTCCTTCATGCTTGTACCCATCATGCGTCGCTATCAGGGACATATTTTCTTCCTTTATCACGCTGCACTTTGCCCGTTTTGCAACTCTAAATGCCGACCAAACCTGGGATTGATTTTTCCGGTTTACGGTTACTGTATTGTGGTAGTAGGTAGATCTTTCAAGTTGCCGTTGTGTGCAATTATTATAGGTGCTGATTCCCGGGTCTATAATAATCGGTTGATATTTATAATATAAGGAAAAAGACAATGCATCAGCATGAGCATGTCCCGGTTGATAAGCCGGTATTATATTTCCGACATCCAAAAATAGAACATAGTTATGTCCATTATATCTCCGGTAACCGCTATCGCTTAATGTAACCTGCTTTGTTTTAATCCCAAGCTTTCTAGCAGCCTCAAAAGCCCTGGATGGTGAAGGCACAATACCCGAGGTGGCATCACCAAATTGGGGATAGGTATCGTCATTTACCTGCATTTGCTGAAGCCATCCAAGCATCCTTGTGGTTATCGATCGGACGTTTTCCAGGAAAGAGAGCTTTGGCCCTTTAGCTACCGAACTACACTCGATCAATAACAATAACCGGTTTAGTATAATTTGATGATACATCGGAGATGCCTCGTAATGTCCTCCATCACCCAGTATTTGCTCGCTTAATTCGCTTTCCAGGCGACTTGATGCCTTTATCAGCAGGTTTTCGTCGCCTAGCCAGAGTGCTGCAAAAGTTAGTGCAAGATAGTTTTCAAGTAAATGGTTGCCTAGAATATGGTACTCCAAGTTGTTTTCCAGATAGTGGATTTGTGCCTTTAAGCATTCCTCAAATTCAGCCGAATTAAACTGGTAACGGGAAGAAAATAGTATCCAGTTTATGATGCGTAGCGATACCGGATAGGGCTCTAATGTTACCGATTTTTTTTCAAACGATTGTAAAAACTGGTTTACTGTGTCTAAGCGAACTGCCAGTTCTATTTTGTCGTCGAATAGAAAATCAAAGTATTGGAGGTTATACTGCCAAAGCTTCCCATAATCAGTAATATTCCAATCAATTTTTCCTGGAAACTTGTGCTCAATATTCAGAAAACAAAATCTATTCTCTCCAAGCAGCTTACCTGAGGAAAGTATTAAGTCAACGCTGGAAAATGATAACGAGATTGGTGATGCCTGGATGAAGTGCCCTTTATAGCTCCGTCCGGAACTGAAAACCTTCTTCACTTTGTACCAAACCTGGTACTTTACCTGAACCAGGCGTAAATGCCTTATGGTATGATAATACAATAAAGCTTTAGACAGCAACTTCATGGAGGATTTGTTCCAAATGAGCTACGATGCGCTCTGCGGTGTGGCCGTCCCAAAGTTCAGGAATGCCGCCCTTTTTCCACGAGCCCTCAAACAACTTATCCATATAGGGGGGAATGGCAAAAGGATCTGTTCCTACAAGCTCATTTGTTCCAATTGAAACAGTTTCGGGCCTTTCGGTACTATCTCTTAGCGTCATACACGGAACACCCATTACTGTTGTTTCTTCTGTGATGCCGCCGCTGTCTGTGATAACCGCTTTTGCATGCTTTACGAGATAATTGAACTGGAGGTATGGGAGTGGTTCGACCAGAATTAAGTTACTAAAGCTGGACCCGATACCATTCAATTTGGCTCTTGTTCGGGGATGTACGGGAAAAACGATTGGTAATTTACGCGACGATGAAGTGACGGCAGTCAGTAATTGGTTAAGGTTGCTTTCATCATCTACGTTGTTTGGTCGATGCAACGTCAATACTAAATAATCTTTGTTCTTAAGGCCGGCTTCATCCCAAAAAAATGGCTTTACCAAGCGATCCATATTATTCAACAATGTATCTATCATGGTATTGCCCACATAATAGATTTTGTTTCTTGAAATCCCGCTCATTTGCAAGTTCTCGTTTGCAATAATTGAGGTGGTAAAGAAGTAATCAGTTATTGAGTCAGTTACAATCCTATTGATTTCTTCAGGCATCGTGATATCTCCACTTCTTATTCCCGCTTCCACGTGAGCAACGTTTGTGTGCAATTTCTTTGCAACAATTGCACAGGCCATAGTAGATGTAACGTCCCCCACAACAAGTACCAGATCTGCAGGGTTCGCAAGCAACTCTTTTTCAAACCGGACCATAATATTTGCAGTTTGCTCAGCCTGCGACCCTCCCCCACATTCAAGGTTTACATGCGGTTTCGGAATGTTAAGCTGTTCAAAAAACTGCTGACTCATATTGGCGTCATAATGCTGTCCGGTGTGTACAAGTCGGTATTGAATAGATGCTGAAATATCAGACTTTTCGATTGCATGAATAATCGGTGCAATCTTCATAAAGTTTGGACGAGCTCCGGCGATAAGCGTTAATCTCATTTTTCCTGAATTTGGACCCATGTTCCTGATCTAAGACTCTCTATTGCTGCAAACGTTGCTTTTGTGGTATTAACAATCTCATCAAAAGGTATAAGGGGCTCACCTGTGCTTTGTATTGATTGTATCAATAGTTTAAACTGGTTTTTATGACCCTTGTCAATGCGGGTAGATAATGACGATGAGCCTGAAAAGCCATAACCGTGGGTCTTTCTAAAATTATCAACTATCAACGTACGCCCCTGGGAATACACCTCAATTCGCTCTTTCTGGTAAGCCTTGCTTCCATTTGCAAAATAATTAATGACTCCCTGCGAACCATTTTCAAATTTTAGTGTAATGATTGCATTGTCGGTGTTTTCTTCCGGATTGATGCCCAATGAACTCATATTGACGGAAACGACTTTGCTTCCCGTAAGATAAACCATTAGATCAACAAAATGGCAAGCCTCACCTATAACCCTCCCTCCGCCAACTTTCATATCTTGTACCCAAACATCTGCAGGTATGAAGCCTGCGTTCATTGTGGCAATGATATTAATAGCTGCATTGCTGCCACCGAGCATTTCTTTTGCTTTCCTGATATGTGGCGAAAACCTTCTGTTGAAGCCCACATTGATAGATGCACCTCCGGCTGTAGCGTGTGCTTCTTCAATTTGCCGCAGTTCTTCGCGCGACAATGCAAGTGGTTTTTCAACAAAGACATGCTTCCCCGCCTTTAAACACTCCACCACCATCGTAGCGTGCATGTTATGGCGTGTGGTGATGATAACCAGGTCGACTTCACTATCTGCAAGTATCTGTTTATAATCCGTAGTCGTATAGCTAAACTTATATTTTTTGGCCAGGGCTTTAGCTGTAACCCCTCCTGCACTTGAAATATATTTATAAATAGCCCTTGAACCTTTCATTGACGGCAGCACCGTCATTTTAGTAAAGTTGCCTGCACCAACGATGCCTACTACGCCCTTTCCTGTTTTTGCTGAAGTATTTGCAGTGTTTTTAATTACTGAAGCAAACACATCCCTTCCGTTAGAATGCGGAAATTCAATGATGGAAGCTATGGAACCGGAGGACATGTTACCATAGATCTGCAAATAATTATCAAGCGCCACTATTTCAGTGATCAAAGGTTTAACATTGAGCTTTCCAGAACTCATAGCTTGTAAGATGGCTTCAAAATTCCTCTTCTCAGTCCATCTTACATAGGCTAGTGGATAGTCTATTCCCTTCTGTTCATAATCGTCGTCGTAACGTCCTGGTCCGTAGGAACAAGATACCTGGAAGCTTAGCTCCTTTTTGAAGAAATCTGATCTTTGTATATCCAGACCTATCACGCCTACAAGTACAATCCGGCCTTTTTTCCTGCTCATGCCGGCAGCCTGGCTAATCACTTCGTTGCTTTTTGTTGATGCCGTAATGACAACACCGTCTGCACCTACATTATCGGTCAGACTTTCTACGGTAGCGACCACATTGCATTTGTTTGCGTTATATGCAAGCACTCCTTTTGCTGCAGCCAAATCAACCTTTTTATCGTCGAAATCAAAGCCAATCACCTTACATCCATTCGCTATCAAAAGTTCTGCAGAAATTAACCCAATGAGGCCTAAACCAATCACGACGATCGTTTCCCCAAACGTTGGATCTATTAACCTGATACCTTGCAACCCGATAGCACCAATTACAGTAAAGGCAGCTTCGTCGTAACTAACATTGTCCGGTATTTTAGCAACAAGGTTCCTCGGAACGCAAACTACCTCGGCATGGTGGCCATTAGAAGCAACCCTATCTCCTACCCTAAATTCGGTAACGCCATCACCAACAGCTATTACCTCACCGGCATTACAGTAGCCTAAGGGTAAAGGTTCATCCAGTTTGTTGAAAACGGCCTCTAATGTGGGCATGAGGCCTTCTGTCTTTATCTTATCAAGAACCTGCTTTACTTTTTCGGGTTGTTGGCGCGCCTTGCTTATCAGGTTTCCTTTACCAAATTCCACCAACATCCTTTCTGTTCCGAGCGAAACAAGGGTCCTATGTGTCTTAATCAGCACATGTCCTTTACGTACTAAAGGAGCGGGAACTTCTTCCAAAAGTGTATCACCTTTCTTAATGTCTTGTATAATTTGCTTCATCATTCTCTTGCTCTAATTCTACTAATATATCTAAAGGTGCAATGGTTCGGGACGTTTCCCGGTTAAGTACCATGGCAGTTATTTCAAGCATTATAACAGTTGAAAGCTTAACCTCATCGAAATCTCTAGGATATTTGGTACTAAATGGTTGGTTTACTGCCCTGCGGTGGCCAACATTTTTTGGACTAAATGCTAATGTTTCGACCGAGTCTTTATTCCAAATAGTAATTTTCCTAAAGTCATCAATCTTAGCGATGACATCCCCACATTGCAAATTGATGGTTTCGTTGATACCTTCAAAAGGCTCTTCACGTGAAGATAAAGTTATAGTGATCAGGTCGCCGTAATCAGTGGAGAGACTAACGGTAAGATTATCGTCTGGTTCGCTAAGATCTGAATAGGAAATTGTGACTTTGAAATTTGAGGGCACAACACCGCGTGTAGTAAGTAAGTGACAGGCGAGATCGATCCAATGGCCGACGTTTCCGCAGATTCGTGTTCCTTCTTCAGGATTTCGGTACCAATGATCATCTGGAATCTTATGCCCTATTATAAAGCAACTAAGACTAAGCGGTTTGCCACTGTTTTTAATTGCATGATCAATCTCCATAACGGCGGGAGAAAATGGCCTGTTATAGCCGACAAACAGTTGCCCGCTTGTTTTTTTTAGTGCTCGCAAAAGCTTCCTAAACTGGGTGTAATTAACGGAAATTGGCTTTTCTACGTATACTGTCTTACCTGCTTTCAATGCCGTGACAGCATAGTCTGTGTGAGAAGAGTGATTGGATGCTATATAAACATATTTACATTGACTATTAGCCAGTAGTTCTTCAACGGTTTTGCATTTCTTGTAACCGTAAAAGCCAGCTGCCCTTTGTGCATTAGCATCATCTACATCGAAGCAATTGAGGAAAACATTGCCACGCTCCCTGAGAAGAAAGTAAGAAATTACGGCAAAGCCAAATTGGCCCGCACCGATTAAAGACACTGTCTTTTCGCGAGGCCTGAGAAACAATGAAGGGAACAATAACCTAAATGCTCCAAGCCTTGCTCTACCCGCAGCTTTCACTAGTGTCCAGGAGAAACCATAAATCGATGCTGACCTCCTAAACTTTTTTACGTGTTTACTTAGACTCATCAGGTTTTTGAAATACCGAATAGATAACAATTTTCATAGGCTGAACATTGAAAAAGTTCACAAGACGTTCGTACATCAGCCCAAAAAGGTAAGTGATTGGAGTAATCCTCAAATACTCGGGTCTTCCTTCCACGTAAAAACATTCCTTTACCGTTAGGTTGCTTGTCTTTGCCAGGCGCTTTTGAGCCCCTGCCGTATTAGCTCGGTAAAACGTAGGAAACGTGTCAAATTCAGGACGCCCTCTCAATTTGTTGTATCCTTTATGCATCCAGGTCGGCATTAATCCCGAAAGCAACATAATAAAGTAATTCTTGTTTGGAGTTTTGGTTATTAATATTCCACCTGGTTTAAGTACCCTCTTTACTTCAGCGAAAAAATTAGCCGGGTATTCCAGGTGTTCCAGTACGTTGTTGGAGGCGATGATATCAAACTTATTATCCTCAAAGAATGGCATTGAATCGCCGAGACCTACGTAGGCATGGTCTAGAAATGGGTTCTGCTTAACTACCTCTTCCGGATCTATGCCGTAAGCGGTTTTGCAAATGCCTTTGAAATTCATTTGAGGCAGTGCACCACGACCAGCGCCAAGGTCAAGATATACGTCAGTAGGCTTCATATGCCTGAGCACTAATTCTCTAAATAAATCGTCGTCCCAGTTATTACAAAACTTGCTATAAAACTTATTATCAATCCATTTAACTAATCCAGCCATTTATAAAAAGTTACCGGTTTATTGTAGCTTATGAAAAGGGCGCACCTTCCAATGTGCATCCCTCATTTGATTGTATTTTTTTCGGGAAGGTAGTTTTCCGGTAGCTACGCTTAGCTTATGATACATTTTAAGCGTGGGGCAATAAAGCATTTTCTTGTTAATTGACCATACCTGGTAAGATATTAATACCTCTTCTGCCCATAGAAAGACATCATCTCGAAGCTGTTCATAATGTTCAAAAAAATGCCTAGTTAAGATAAACTTACACCCGGTGCAAAAATGAATATTCATGAAGTCCACCTTCTCCTTCTTCATCTTGAACCGCCTTGGATTAGTAAATAGTCGGTTTACCAACCCATAAAGCTTCATAATGGAGGTTCCAACAAAATAATTAGAGTAGTATAAATCGTATAGTTTTAACCGGCTCTTAGGTATTGGCTCTATTTCGTGAGGGTTTTCGTAAACGCCACTTGCGTTTTTAATGTTAGGGGCAAGAACAAGTGTATCACGATCATACCGCACCTTATAGAGCTGGATAAGAAAATCCTTTTCAAAAAGCACATCGTTATTACCAAGAATCCAATACTCAACGGGAATGCTCTTCAATTTTACTTGTGCGATTCCTCTATTGAGACCACGAAGGTAACCCAGATTTTCGTTAGCCTCAATTAGCTGAAGCGAAATACCCGGAAAGTAAGATGATTCAACAAATAACTTCATCTCGGCAAGTTGTTGCGCTGAAGAACCACTATCTACCACAACAACTAAAATATCAGAAGACACCCTATCTAATGCTGCAATACTCCTAACATAATCCTTTATTTCTTCCGGAGTATTATAGTGTACCGTGATAAATGCAATCATCTGGTAAACCTAATTTTTTGCATGAATAGCAATACTCCAGCGGGAAAGAAGAAACTGAGCACGATTGATGTATGCACAGTGATAGGCAAAAGGAAGGTATGGAACAAGTAGGTATACATTACTATGCACATAGCCGTTGCCGCTAACGAACCTTGTATACTTTTTTGATAAATCAAGAAAGCAATGGAACCCAAAAGTAACATAAACGCAGCCGCCCCTGCAATGCCGAAGTCCTCCATAAGCGGCCTGAATGATGTAAATATATTTCCAATATCGTCTGTTTTGTCAGTCAATGGAACGAAAGTCCTATAAACACCGAACTCTTGTTTACTTAATCCAAGAAGATCGAAAATTGAACTAAACGAGAACTTGCCTAAACCAAATCCTGGAAACTCCGGATGATCCAGGTAGTAGCTAAATCCTGCTATACCGCCAAATAAATAAACTTTGAAAGTGCTTACCTGAGCTTCGCCAACATCACCTATCGACGACTGCGACTTATATAGCTCTCCCAGAACAAACAATGCTAACACAATCGCCACCAGCCAAACCGATTTTCTTAATACCGAAAAATCAGGATTAAATATTCTAGTGGCTATACCGCGTTTTGTGATGTTATTGAAGTTTGTTTTCCAGAACCCGACGATAAATATTTGGAATAGTACCATAATAGTTCCTGCTCTTCCGGCTTGAGTTACTCCCATAACAAGCACGGACAGATAAGGCAAAAGAAGCCAAACCTTAAACCCATACAATAAATAGTAGATAAGCGTAAAAATTATGCAGGAATAATTTATTAGCAAGATCATCCGTACAGGTAACGGCACTGCAACGTCTCCTTCAAGAACTGCCTCCCGTAAAAGCCAGCCGGCGCCAAGGACATTAGTAAGAGACCCGAAGTGATTGATAAATGATTTAAGGTAAATAATTGCACCGACGATAGACGCCAGTCCGGTAAGAAATATAACGAAGGAAAGTTTCTTCTTAAAGTCATCCCTGGCCAAGGTTCTCTGAAGGCGATCAATACTTGTAAAATATACAACATCCTTTGTAGCGTAACTCACCAGAAATTCGCCAAGCACAAAACAAAAAAGAAAAAAAGAAATATATGCAGCAGCTTCTGCCGAGAAGTAAAAATCGGCCGCAAAAATTGACTTAAGAATTAATACGACAATCCATGTTCCTAATAATAATCCGGAAGGCGTTAAATAGTAGCGGGAAAACATCTTGCGCGCCGCGAATAATACTAATAAGAACAGTATTGTAATGTAGATGGACATTTATTTTAATAAACCAATAGCGGAGATAAACCTCCTTACATCTTTAGCAACCAAAATAAATATGAGTGCTGCAATCACAATTAGGGAAAGTTGAAAAGCGGCAGCATTACCAACATGCCCCAAAATGTTTTTTGCAATCGCCACAATAGTAACTGTGGCTATAACAAACAAAAGAACGAACAAAATAAAAGGTAAATAGATCCTGATAGAAAATACATTGCTTTTGTCTATTACACAGCAACCTATGTAAACTAACTGGCTAACAACTGCTATCGCAGCACAAGCCTCAATACCGTAAAGGGGGACCAATAAATAGTTACAAATAAGGCTCAATATTGCAGTTCCTACTGCATACAACGCCATTTTTTTTGTATTACCGCTTACCTCAAAGCCTTTGTGGACATACATAGAGATTGCACTGAGATAGATAGAACCCGCTATTAAAGTTTGTGTACAAGCAGGGAGCACAAATTCATCACCCAAAACCGCATGAAATAGCCATTCTCCCGAAAAAAATAGAATAAGCAAAACAGGCGTAAAGAGTATTGTGACTAGACGAATATTAGACGAAAGGACTTCCTCTATTTCTTTTCTATCTTGCCGCTCATGCCAAATTTTCATGATTTGCGGATGACTTGCCAATAAGATAGGCATTGTAAGCAACCCTGACATCCCAATCATCAGATCTCGAAAAGCTGTATATCCCCCAACATTATCCTGTATATGGAGGAATTTCAAGATTAACCTGTCACCAACAAGATAAAATTGTGATGCAAAAAACCAAATACATACAAATGCTCCATAACTCACCAGTCGCTTGAGGATAACCAATTTTCTTTTGTTCAGGGTTACAATACTTTTTGAGACAAAGTGATCTTTAAAACCTGAAAAAAAGAAGGAATATAAATTACCAAACAGGTAGCTTATAAGAATGGCGGACAATGTATGAGACAGACCTAGTTTAAAATAAAAACATGCACAAAGCAGCAACAATTGTGCTATCGACTGAATTAGCACAGCCTTGGTCTGTTGTTTTATTTTGCGCTCCACCTGGAG
>JAEZDR010000134.1 GCA_023433265.1 Bacteroidota bacterium
TGCTACCGGTGCGGCCCACAAGTGCTTCGCAGCTTGTAATAGCGGCGTCGCAATCTTCAAGCCGGGGGTAGGCTTCTATGATGAGCCCTTTTGTTTTTAGCGATTCGAGTATTGCGGGTTCTTGGCAATAGATATTATGAAGGCCTTTGGTTTCGAACAGTTGTTTCAGTTGCACAGACAGCTCTGCAATGTTTTCACAAAAGGCGAAACGGCCTAAGAGTTTGGTGAAGTTTTCGGCAAACAGTACTTCAGGTTCATTGGGCGAATCGCTAAACATGGAAGCATCGTCTGCTTCCTGAAATGGAACAGGCACTGAAGTTTTCAGTGCCTGTTTTATTCTCGATAGGATCTTTTCTTTTGCGTTTGAATCCATCCTGCAAAGATACTTGCTTAATGTGGAGGATCTATCTCGCTGTTATAGGGTGGTACACCCCCGCTCACAGCCCCCCCGTGTTGATGGGGTTCTGCAGGGTCTACCTCTATATCCAGTGTTTTCTTTTCACCATAGGGGCGCTTACCAATCAGCGCTTCCACATCGCTTTGAAACAATACTTCTTTTTCAAGCAGTTCCTTCGCCAGTATTTCCACTTCGCGTTTGCGTTCGGTAAGCAGTGCGAGGGTGCGTTGGTACGCAACATCTATCAGCTTCCTTACTTCTTCATCTATTATCTTACCTGTTTCTTCGCTGTAAGGTTTGGTAAAACCACCTTCTGCCTGCGGATCGTAGTAGCTGATGTTGCCAATTTTAGGATTCATCCCGTACACGGTAATCATGCTATAGGCAATCTTTGAAATCTGCTGGAGGTCGTTAGACGCACCGGTCGATATCTTATCAAAGAAGATCTGTTCCGCTGCCCTGCCGCCCAGCGTCATGCAAATCTGGTCCATTAGCTGATCAGTATTGTAGAGATATTGTTCTTTCGGCGTGTACTGAGCATAACCCAAAGCGGCTGTACCCCTTGGAACAATGGTAACCTTCAGCAGCGGGTAAGCATGCTCAAGGAACCACCCGCAAATTGCGTGGCCTGCTTCGTGGTAAGCAATGATTTCTTTTTCTTCCGGCGATATGATCTTATTCTTCTTTTCAAGCCCGCCAATAACCCTGTCAATGGCATCCTGGAAATCGCTCATATCCACCGCGTCTTTTCCTTTACGGGCGGCGATTAGTGCAGCTTCATTACAAACGTTGGCGATGTCTGCACCTGCAAAACCCGGTGTTTGTTCCGCCAGCTTGTGAATATCCAACGTCTCGGAAACCTTAATGGGTTTCAGGTGTACACGGAAGATATGCTCACGGCCTTTAACGTCTGGGCGGTCAATCGATATCTGCCTGTCGAAACGGCCCGGACGCAACAATGCAGAGTCCAGCACGTCGGGCCTGTTGGTAGCTGCCAGGATAATGATGCCGCTGTCTGTACCGAAGCCATCCATTTCCACAAGTAGCTGGTTGAGGGTATTCTCGCGCTCATCGTTGCTTACCATTGCGTTCCTGCCACGTGCACGGCCGATAGCGTCAATTTCATCTATAAAGATCACGCATGGAGCTTTCTCGCGCGCTTGTTTAAATAGATCTCTTACCCGGCTGGCGCCCACACCCACAAACAATTCAACAAAGTCGGAGCCGCTCATGCTAAAGAAAGGCACTTGTGCTTCCCCTGCCATTGCTTTTGCCAGGAGGGTCTTACCTGTTCCCGGAGGGCCAACAAGAAGCGCTCCCTTAGGTATTTTACCACCCAGTGCTGTGTATTTCTTTGGGTTCTTTAAAAAGTCAACTATTTCCATCACTTCTACCTTGGCTTCGTCCAGGCCAGCCACGTCGGAGAAGGTGATGTTTACTTTCTGTCCTTTTTCAAATAGGGTAGCTTTGGATTTTCCAATGTTGAATATGCCGCCTGGTCCACCGCCACCGGGACCGCCACCGCCTACCTTGCGCATCAGCAGCACCCAAAGACCAACAAACAACAGGATGGTTACCAGTATGTTTAGTGCAGGGCCAAACCATTCGCCTTCGTTAAGAACGTTGGTTGGTACCGGCGTTATTGCGGTATTTTGTTCGTAGAACTTTTCAAGGCTGCTATTGAAGCTTTCCCAATCAGTGATGAAGAATTCAAAATGAGGTCCTTTGTTCTGGGCCGCATTGCGCGACTTAAACTTCTCGGCAAAGAATGGCCTGGAAAGCTCATTCTTTTTAATGTAAACCCTCACCAGTTCTTTGTTCTGGATAAGGTCCAGGCGCTCTACAGCATTTTGGGCAAGCATCTGCCGCTTAAACTCCAGTTCGGTGGTTCTCAGTGCCTCGCCTGTGCCAATATTAAAGAAGTTGTATCCCAGGAGGATAACAGCAATCATAGCATATATCCAATATATGCTAAACTTGGGCGCCTTTCTTCCGCCTTTATCATCGCCTCCTTCCGGAGATCTTCCTCTATTCAACAAGTTATTCGGTCGTCTTTTATCTTCCTGTGCCATACTTTCTCAGTCAAAAAATTTTCAAACGGTTATGGGGTATGTTCCTGCGGTGTAGCGTCGCTCCACATTTCTTCTATTTTGTAGAACTTCCTGGTTTCGGGTTGCATAATGTGGACTACGATATTCACAAAATCAACCAGCACCCATTGCAGTGCTGCAAAGCCTTCATGCTTATAGGGATTCTCTCCGCACGCTTCCTTCACCTGCATCTCCACATTGTCGGCAATTGCCTTGATTTGTGTAGTGCTGGATGCTTCACATATAATGAAAAAATCGGCTACCGCTTCATCAATCTTCCGAAGATCCAGCGATATTACGTTCTCTCCCTTTTTATCGAGGATAGCCTTTATTATCGTCTTAAATATCTTAGAGTTTTTGGTAAGCTTGTTACCGGAGTTTCTTTTTTTGTTTTGTAAAACAGATGTAGGTGCCAATAAAATAATATTTAGTTAGTTATCTTTTAAGCATTAACTAGTTCAATTTCAAAGTAAATTTTATCATTCTATCTTCGCCAAAAATAGTAACTTCTTTGAATCTGAGACCCCTTCGATATACTATCGGTGAACCATTTATAGAATTAGACAGTGTGGAAAGCTCCAACAACTATGCCATGGAGCAGGTGCAAAACGGGCATCCGGAGCCCGGAACCGTGTGGTTTGCAAGGGAGCAGACAGCCGGCAAAGGCCAGCGTGGAAAGCACTGGATTGCACAGGAAGGACTCAACATAATTATGTCGGCTATAATACCGTGCAGCCACCTGACTATTAATAAGCAGTTTGCTTTAAGCGCTGCCGTAGCCGTTGCCTGCCGGCATTTTTTTGCCCGGTTCGCGGGCGAACAAACAAAAGTTAAATACCCTAACGATATTTACTGGAATGACAGAAAGGCAGCCGGCATTCTTATCGAAAATGTCATTTCAGGTAAAACCTGGCAATGGGCGGTGATAGGAATAGGAATGAATATTAACCAGGTGGCCTTTCCTGAAATTGCCGTGAGGCCTGTTTCACTTAAACAAATAACAGGGCGTACGCTTGAAAGCGTGCAACTGGCGAAAGAACTTTGTGCCGGGGTTGACCATTGGGTGAAGAAGGTAGGAGAAGAAGATGAGGCTGAAATAATGCAGCACTACAACGAACACCTGTTTAAACAGGGTGAAGAAAGCAAGTTCAAACAAGGCACCACCCTTTTCACCGCGAAAGTGAGCAAGGTAGATGAGTTTGGGATGTTATGGCTGGATGATGGCCAGGAAGCAGCCTACAACTGGGGCGAGCTGGAGTGGGTGATGTAACAA
>JAEZDR010000140.1 GCA_023433265.1 Bacteroidota bacterium
CTGTAACGGGATGCCCGGCCTAAGATCTCCTCAAAATAAACCCATGAGGCGAAGCCGTTATAGATTACATTGCTGCCATCGTGCGTGAGCCTCGTTTCAACGCCTGTTTGTATGTCCGTCACATACAGGTCGTTGTTGCGGGTAAAGGCAACCTTGGATCCATCAGGAGAAAGAGTAGGGTTCTTTTCTTCCTCTTTGGTATTGGTTAGCTGCTTTTGTATGCCATCAGCGTTTGTAAAAAAAACGTCATTTGCCTTAAGCCTGGTTTCCGGGTCACGCTTATACAAATAAGGATTTTCGATTCCCGTGCGGACATTAACAACTACAGTGTCAAACCCTTTGCTGTTCCTCGATGGCTTTGCCAGGATGTAGTTAGAAGCATCTGCCCACCTGATCACGCGGGGAATATCTTCAAGTAGACCAGCACGTTTGTTTTTTAGCATCTGTTCAGCACTTAATTCTCTAAGCTGAGCATGAGATCCGGTTACGCACAGCATGCCTGCAGCAAATAATATTCTTCTCATTTTTTTTGAACACAAATTGAACGGGCAAAATACGTAAACTGAATGGTTCGTTACGCTCTGGAAATATATAACAGCTTGCAACGAATTCAGAAGTTATCTACAATCGCAAAGGGAATAAGAAGTTTATGATGCAAAAAAAGCCACCCTGGAGTGGCTTTTTTTTGGTTTTAGGGAAAACGATTTATTTATACAATAGCTCGTAATATTCGTGCGCCATCCTGTTGCTCTCAAACTGGAACCGTACATCACGCATACCATTCTTTACAATTTGCCTCCATGTTTCAGGTTGCTCATAATAAAGAGGTAGAATTTGTTGCTCCAATATATTATACAGTTGGTCCAAATCGTATTTATCCTGTTCAGTGGTCGACATGTTTTCATAATCGGCGGTAGGTACTACAAAGCCGTTGTTGCCGTGGTTCATAAACTCCGGAATCCATCCGTCGTCGGTAGAGAAGTTTACACCACCGTTCATCGCAGCGGTCATGCCGCTCGTTCCGCTTGCTTCCCTGGGCACGCGGGGATTGTTTAGCCACACATCTGAAGCTTGCTTCATACGCTTACTCAATCCAAGTTCGTAACCAATTAACACCGCAGCGTTTTTATAGTTCTTGCTTATTTGTACAAGATTGTCAAACTGGCTAATGGCCGGGTAGTCAACCGGGTAAGGCTTACCGGCCCAAATAACCTGTACGGGGTATTTGGTATTAGCCATCAGTTTGTTGAACCTGTCGATGTCCTGCGTAAGGAAATCGGCGCGTTTATAACCCGCAAACCTCCTTGCCCAAACAATCGTTAGGATCTTAGGATCGAATAGCTTTCCGGTTTGATCAGCTACAATTTCAAACGCCCTTTTCTTGAGGTGATGTTTCCTGTCGTCGAAAGCCCAATCATTGCCTTCCTCCAGTGCGCGGTAAAGTTGTTTATCTGCCCAATACTTCCAGTTCTGTGCGTTAGTGATGGCAATGATGGGACAAATGTTCGGGTACTTACCCCACATAGCCCTTGAAACATGACCGTGAAGTTGCGATACGCCGTTTGCAAGTTTGGCAAACCGCAATGCTGCTAAACTATGGTTGAACTGGTCATCAGGCATACCCGTAAGTTCTTTGACCTCGTCAACTGAAAGGCCGCAGAAGTAGCTCATTTTATGGCACAGGTGAATGTCATGTTTTTCATTTCCCGCTTCTTCAGGCGTATGCGTTGTAAACACAAGATGTTTGCGCAGCATATCAAGGCTCTTGAATTTGTTATAGAGGTAAAAAGCTGACGACAGGGCATGCGCCTCATTCAGGTGGTACAGTTCAGGATTGAAGTTCAGTTCGTCAACAAGCCTTGCACCGCCCACACCAAGTAAAATAAACTGTGCAACTTTTGTAGCTACGTTCGCATCGTAAAGCCGGTGCGTTATAGTTTGAGAAATATGATCGTTTTCAGGAACGTCAGTTGATAACAGGAATAGGGGAGCAGTCTTAAAGGTTTCGGGATTTAAATAGAAAGCTTTAACCCAAACCGGGTGATCATGAATGGTAATCTGGAACTTAATCCCCGTGTCTTCCAAAAAGCTGTACTGCTTTTCCATCCAACCCACCTGTAAGGTCTGGTCCTGGTTTCGTGCCTGGTCGTAATAGCCGTATTTCCACAATATGCCAATGCCCACGAGGTTTTGCTTAAGTTCATAAGCGCTGCGTAAATGAGAGCCAGAAAGGAAGCCCAAGCCACCACTGTAAATTTTCAATGGTTGGTGAATGGCAAATTCCATTGAGAAATAACAAACTTTCTTCGAATAACGCTCATCTACATGATAAGGTACCTGGTATTTTCTAAAATTCATATTTGCGCTTTTGATTCGGAAGGGCTGCAATTTAGGGTATAATCAGGTAATGTATTTTTTACACAATTAATTTTTGCGACCACCTGTTTTTTTCTTATTGCCAGCAGCTTTTGGCGGTTTGGGACGTTTGTAGGTATCGTCGAAAAAGCAACGAATACCCCTATGGTTGCCACAACTTCCCTGTTCTTTTACTTTGACGGTGGTGCCTTGCAAGAAAGTGAAATCGATCACACAGGGATCGCCTTGTTTTTTGTAGATGGCCGTTTTGTCATCCACCATTTTCAACTCGCCCTTAAGCTCACCTATACATGCCCCTTTGTTTTTTTGAAAGTGAATAAAGAAAAGATAAGTTGATGCATCCTTACCGTCTCTGATCGTAAGGAAATTCCTTTCATCTTTTTTATAATCACCGCTGTATTCGTTCTTCCTTGGGAAAGTATCTATGGGATTAATAACGTTCTCAACTGTGGATTCAGTTTTTTCATTCGATTCATTCAATACCACCATGAATCCACCCGCATCAACATTGTAAGCATACCCGGTTTTGGTGTACAGCAATACATCCCCTTCGGCTGTTTTCTGCCGGGTGATAAGGAAAGTGGGTTCCGAGGTAATCGTAACGGTTGTATTGTGTTTTTGGTCGTTGGCATCCAGTAACCGTAGGGCATTCAGGTATCTACCCTCTGCACTAAAAAGCACTGCCATAATGCGTGCCTTGCCCATGCCTTTAGGGGCAGCCAACACGAGATATTTCTCTTTTTCTCTTTCTATCTTGCCCACTACCCGCACTAAACTGCGCTGATCAAACATAAAGTTGAGTACGGAGTCATGTGTGAACTTTGCCAACTGTTGCCTTGACAGTTTAATTGTATCACCCCTTTTATAAATCGTAGAATCATTAACCGTAAAAGATGTTTTGAGATCCTTGGTTGCGCTAAAAATATCTTCTAAACTGGCATCCTCCCCTAATGGATCAGACCGATCAGAACCCCCGCAAGATGCTGTCAACAAAACAATACAAATAGCAGCGTGGGCAGAAAAACGCATAAGTGAAATTTTGATAAAAATATGGGTTTCATACTTATGGTGCAGATGGGAATGAGCGGGATTATTTAGATTTGTCTAAAAAATAAGTTCTAGTGAGCCATAGCTTTACCACAGCCGAGGAGAACTACATAAAGACAATCTATCATTTGCAACAGCATAATGATGTGGTATCCACCAACGCGCTGGCACAACAACTTGGATCGCGCCCGGCTTCAATTACCGACATGCTGAAAAAGCTGAAAGTTAAGAAGCTGCTGCATTACGAGCGTTATCAGGGCTTTCGGTTAACGCCCGAAGGCAAGCGCATTGCAATTGGAATCATACGGAAACACAGGCTGTGGGAATACTTCCTGGTTGAGACCCTGAAATTTGGATGGGATGAAGTGCACGAAGTAGCCGAAGAACTGGAACATGTGAGTAGTAAAAAATTAATAGACCGCCTCGAAGCATTCCTCGACTTTCCAAAATTTGACCCCCATGGCGATCCAATCCCTGATGTGAATGGTAAGATGACCAGGGTACAACAGGTAAACTTAATTGACCTTACAGAGAGTACACCGGCAGAAGTTACATCCGTAGGTAGTCAAAGCAGCGAACTGCTCGAGCTACTCAGGCACAACCATATTGGTATCGGAACACGACTGGAAATAAAGAAGCGGTTTGCTTTTGACCATTCCCTTGAAATAAAACTGAAAAGTCATCCGCCTTTTGTTATCAGTCAACAGTTGGCTCAAAGCTTATTTGTAAAACTTGTTTAGTATGATGCAACAACTGGAAGCATATCTCACATCTATCGGACCGTTATGGGCAGCATTGATAGCCACCACTTTTACCTGGTTGGTTACCGCAGCCGGCGCTTCGCTTGTTTTCCTGTTTAAGTCCATCAACCGGGGGGCATTAGATGCTATGTTAGGTTTTACCGGGGGAGTAATGGTGGCGGCAAGCTTTTGGTCGCTGCTCAATCCTGCCATCGAAATGAGTGAAAAGCTGTATCCCTCTATGCCCTGGATGCCGGCTGCTGTGGGTTTTCTTGTTGGGGCGCTGTTTCTTTATTCGCTCGACCGGTTTATGCCTCACCTCCATATAAACTTCGGCGTAGAAGAACAGGAGGGCATCCATTCAAAACTGCATAAAACCACTTTGCTTATCCTGGCTATTACATTACACAACATACCGGAAGGATTAGCGGTCGGTGTACTGTTTGGTGCCGCTGCTTATGGTATTGACGGTGCGAGTGTGAGCGCTGCCATCGCCCTTGCTATTGGGATAGGCATTCAAAACTTCCCTGAAGGAATTGCTGTTTCCATGCCGTTAAGACGGCATGGGGTAAGCCGTTTTAAAAGCTTTTACTATGGACAGCTGTCCGCTATCGTGGAGCCTGTAGCCGGCGTTTTGGGAGCACTTGCCGTTATCTATGTGCAACCATTACTTCCCTTTGCACTAGCGTTTGCCGCCGGTGCTATGATTTACGTGGTAGTGGAAGAAGTGATACCCGAAACCCAAAGGGACAGGTTTACAGATATTTCAGTACTGGGCTTTATAGGTGGTTTTGTAGTAATGATGATACTGGATGTGGCCCTGGGTTAACGTGCGCCGCTTTTTCCGATACCGTATTTATGTTCGTAACGCTCACGTAATTGCTTGTGTGAGTCATCAAGGTTTACTTTTCTTCCTTCAATAAAAGCAGCAGTAACGATGCTGGAGTGCATGTCCAGGATATCGCCTTTACTGATGATGATGTTTGCATCCTTGCCCACCTGCAATGAACCCGTCCTGTCATCTATCCCGAGTATTCTGGCGGCATTTAGCGTAATGGCTGCAAGCGCTTCTTCTTTTGTCAGCCCATAAGTAGCGGCCGTGCCTGCGTTGAATGGAAGGTTGCGATAGCGGCTTTCGTTATGATTGTCGTTTATGGCAAACAATACCCCCTCTTTCTGTAACATCGCAGGGGTTTTATAAGGCTGGTCAATATCGTCGTCCTGTAACACAGGCAGGTTATGCGGCTGGTTAAGTATAACAGATACATTGTGCTGCTTCAATAATGGGGCAATCATCCAGCTATCGTTTCCGCCCACGATGGTCATATCCAAATTAAACTCATTAGCTATTTCTACGGCAAGCAGCATTTCGCGCACACTGTTGGTATGCACAAACAGCTTTTGTTTTTTTGTAAATAAACCCTGCACCGCCTGCAGCTTTAGGTTTGCTTCGTTTTTCTCTTTTTGATTGTAAGCCCTGGCATCTCTCAGGAACTGCCTTATCTTTTCTACACGTTCCAGCCCTTCAGCCATCGCATCTTCGTTTTGTTGTGTAGCTGCCCTTCTTCCCCGTTGCGGCCTGTTGAGCAATACCGGCATGTACACGTGAATGCCATTATCGGTTTTGTAGGTTGCATCTTCCCAATTCCATGCATCTAACTGCACCACAGAAGAAGCACCACCTATCAATCCGCCCTGGGGAACCACGTGTGCCAGTAAAATACCATTGCTCCTTAGCGTGTTGATCACACGAGAATCGGTGTTGTAGGCCACAAGCGAACGAACAGAGGCATTTATCTCCTCTATTTCCCTGAAGTCGTTGGCGCCTCTTAACCCGTTTGCTACTTCTTTTAGGCCAAGGTCTGTAGATGGCAATATTAGCCCGGGATATACATGCATACCCTCAGCATTAATGGTTTCTGTAGCTGCCGGAGCACTTGTTGCTGCGCCTACATAAGTGATTTTGCCTTTGTCAAATACAACAGTGCCGCGTTCAATCACTGAACCGTTTCCTACATGCAATGTAGCGTTAATGATGGCGATAGCGTTCTGCTGGACCGGGGCAGGATAAATAGTTGTCTGCGCATTTGCAACAGTAACTGAAAACAGGAATAGCAATTGTAATAAGCTTCTCATCTTGTAGAGGAAATAGTTTGTTAGTGTGTTTCGTTTCCGTCAATAATCAATAACCCTTCTGAATGGCCGTGGTCTTCATCGCAAAAATGCATTACTTCCATTGAAGCCCTGGCAGTTTGGGTAGGCGTTCCTGCGCGCTTTTCACCCAGCATTTTATTGATTAACCTGTTGCGTTCAGCCGCTACCTGTTTGCGTGCTGCTTCATCTTTTTGTCTGTCGAAGTAGAGGATGCCATCCACCATGGTTTTTTCTGCCCTTGCATAAATGCTTAAGGGGTGATGGCTCCACAGTACGAGGTCGGCATCTTTGCCCGCTTTAATGCTTCCAACCTTTTTATCAATGTGCAACATCCTGGCCGGGTTGATGGTAACCATGTTAAGCGCCTCTGTTTCGTTCATATTGCCATACTTTATACTCTTTGCTGCTTCCTGGTTCAGGCGCCTTGCCATTTCTGCATCATCTGAGTTGATGGCTACATTTAGTCCTACCGTATTCATAATAGAAGCGTTGGCAGGTATGGCATCTATCACTTCATTCTTATAGATCCACCAGTCGGAAAAGGTGGAGGCAGAAGCCCCATGCTTCTTCATTTTGTCTGCCACTTTATAGCCTTCCAGTATATGGGTGAATGTATTTACCGTGAAGCCATACTTCTCTGCAATCTTCATAATAGCATTGATCTCGCTTTGTACATAGGAATGACAGGTAATGAAGCGTTTGCCTTCCAGTATCTCGACCAGTGCATCTAATTCCAGATCCCTGCGGGGCGCTGCTACGTTCCTGTTCTTTTTTGAAGATGCTTCATATTGCTTCCATTCTTGTTGGTATAGTTTAGCCCGCCTGAAGGCATCGTCCAGCACTTGCTCCACACCCATTCGTGTATCGGGATAGCGGTTGTTTTGCTGTGCAGGGGTACGTTTAACATTTTCTCCCAGTGCAAACTTTATAAAAGGGTCGGCCCCTTCAAACTTCAGCTCCTTGTCGTTTGCGCCCCAGCGTAATTTAATAAGCTGCGTTTGCCCGCCAATTGTATTAGCGGAGCCATGTAGAATATGCGAAGTCGTAACGCCTCCTGCCAGTTGGCGATAGATATTGATATCATCCGGGTTGAGGTTGTCGCCAATTCTCACCTCCGATGTTACTGACTGTCCGCCTTCGTTTATAGAGGCTGCAGCAATATGGGAGTGTTCGTCTATGATCCCGGCCGTTAAATGTTTACCCGTCGCGTCAATTACAATGGCGTTGCTGTTGCCTATGCCCTTGCCTATCTTTTCTATCTTGCTATGTCTTACCAGTACGTCGGTGTTTTCCAGCTTTCCTTCCTTTTCGCTGGTCCATACAGTTGCATTCCTGAACAGGTAAGTTGCAGTGGCAGGTTTATTATCAGCCGTAAAGCCGTACGCTATCGCAGGGTAAATCACCTCGCCTAAATCAGGCCGCGGCTTTTGCTTTGTAGTGTCGGTTGCTTCCACCTTTGATTCCAAAACCGCTGACCATAATAACCTGTTACCTGCAGTATCCAGCCCATTGCCCTCCCAGCCATTGCCGGTATTTGTACCGCTTAGGCGAATAGTTGATGGGCTGCGCCTGGATAATGGAAAGCTCATACTGATTAGCTTGCCATCGTAGGAGAGCTTGATGTTTGTGCTGTCTCGGCTAATGAGGGTAGCTTTATTATTTTTCAGTTGCAACCTGTGGGTTTGCGATCCGGAGGGTGCATTTATTGTTAGCTTGTACATGCCGTCTGCGGGTGACCATGCATCCTCTTTTACGCCATACTTCCTGCCCTGTACCCAGTTTTGCAGTATCACGGCTTTTGTACTGAATATGGGTGCTGAGGTAATGAGAAAGTTGGCAAGTTTACCTGCTTCCAGGGTTCCTATGCTTTGTGCAAGCCCTAATAATTGCGCCGGCCTTTCCGTGAGGGCTACCAATGCTTCAGTGTCCGACAGTCCATGGCGGATTGCTTTCTGCAGTTGCGAAAGGAATTGTTTGGTATCAGGCAAATCCGCAGCAGTAATACAAAAGGGAATACCTGCCTGCTGAAAGGCTGCCGGGTTAGCCGGTGCAAGTTCCCAATGTTTCAGGTCGTTTAATGAAATAAAGCGTGCATCGTTTGCATCTTCCACGTCTTGCGGCTGCGGAAAGTTTAAAGGCAGAATAAAAGTGGCTTGTGTAGCCTTAATATCATTGATGCGTTGGTATTCGTTGCCCCCTGCTTTAATGATATATTGAAATCCGAACTCGTCGCCTATCCTGTCTGCACGCAAGGCATTCCATTTATCATTGGCTTCAAAAAACTGTGGCAGTTGTTGCGCATCCAACAATTGTCGCAGGCTGATGTTGACGCCTTCTTTTTGTGGCGCTGATTTGAACCAGGCCGCATCAAGAAAAGTTTGCCTCAGCAGGGCTATAGCGCCCATGAGGCTTCCGGGATAGCTTTGAGTGGAAGTGCCTTTGTTGAACGAATAATGTGCAGAAGCCCTTTCTTTTAGTACAGCAAGGTTTTCTCTTTCTCCCACCAGCGTAACCACAGCCCCGGTTCCTCTTGCTATCCCATCCTGTTGATGGGTGAGTACCACACCGAAGCCCATGCCGCGTAGTTCTTTTGCTTTCTTTTCATCTTTTGCAAATAGCCGGTGAGCCTCTACGTCAGTCTTCAAGGCTTCGTTCCATCCGAAGGCGCCTTTCTTGTTTGAATTAAGCTGGGCAGGAGCGAAGAAGTTAAACTCGCCTGCTGCACGTTGGGGCGTGGGAATGCCATAGTTGCTATACACATCAATAAAAGAAGGGTAGATGTACTTGCCTTCGCAATCGATAACAATCGCCTCTTTAGGAATTGCGATATCGGTACCGATGCTTACAATCCTGCCTTCGCTGGCAACGAGCGTTGCTTTTTGTAAACTGGTGCGTGCATCTTTTACAATAGTTGCATTGATAAATGCATAGGTGCCTGGCCTGTTGTCTTCTATACCGTTAACGGGAAAGGTTTCCTGGGCAAGCAATCCACTGAAAGCGGGCAATAGCAACAACAGAAACGAAAACCGTCTGAACATGCGAAAAGAATTTCCGATAAATCTAAGGGATGCGCACTATTCCGCAGCTTAGCCTGCAAAAAATCTTTTGATGGATGCGGTCAGGATTTGTTCACTAACCACCAAAGCGGCAGTTTCTTTCTCACCGTATAATTTTGCAGCAGGTAGTCCTTTATGTGGTTAATGGCTTCGTCAAAGTCGTCTGTCACAAGTACGAGCTTCAGGTCGTCAGGATTAATGGTGCCTTGTTCAGCCATATAATGCAGGTGATCAATCAGCGGCTGGTAGTATTCCTTGCCAAATACTACGATGGGGAACTGGGTGATGGTCTTGGTTTGTACAAGCGTAAGGGTTTCGTAAAACTCATCCATGGTACCAAAGCCACCGGGCATAATAATGAAGGCGTAGCTATACCTGATGAGGATGGTTTTGCGCGTAAAGAAATACTCAAAGTCAATTGATTTGTGTACCCAGGGGTTAGGCATCTGCTCAAAAGGCAGGCGTATGTTGCAGCCAACAGAGCTGCCTCCGTTTTGGAAAGCCCCTTTATTAGCTGCTTCCATAATTCCAGGGCCACCGCCCGTCATTGTGGTAAGGCCAAGGTCTGCAATACGCTTACCAAATTCGTAGGCTGCCTTGTAATAAGGATGATCTTCTTTAAACCTTGCAGAACCAAACACAGTAACACAGGGGCCTACCCGGTTAAGTGTTCTGAACGCTTTCAGCAACTCCTTAAATACCCGAAAAGCGAGCTTGAGGTCGTAGCCCCTGCTCTTTGGCCCGTCGAGGTACACATGTTCTTTTGGAGGTACGATATGTTTCGATTCCTTCATACGCTATTTTTACCGGCCTATAAATTACAAACTTCATGCGCATCGTTACCTATAACGTCAATGGCATAAGGGCTGCCATCAAAAAAGGTTTTCTTGAGTGGCTTGCCACCGACCCCGCCGACGTGGTTTGCCTGCAGGAAATAAAGGCACAGCGCGAAGATCTCGCATTTGATGTAATTGAAAATATGGGCTACGAGGTGCATTGGTGCCCGGCAGAAAAGAAAGGGTATAGCGGTGTCGCCATTCTTACACGTATAAAACCAGACAATGTGGTACTGGGTTGCAGCCTGCCGCAGAGCGATGCAGAGGGCAGGGTCATAAGGGCCGACTTTAATGACATCACACTCATTAATGCCTACTTTCCTTCGGGCACGATGGGAGAGGTGAGGCAGCAGTATAAATATGAGTGGCTTGACGATTTTCTTGCCTACCTGCAACATTTAAGACGGGAAAGGCCCCATCTGGTTATTTGCGGCGACTATAACATTGCACATAAAGAGATCGATCTTTTCAATCCTAAGGGCAACGTCCGTACCACTGGCTTCCTTCCACCGGAAAGGGCATGGATGGACAGGTTTTTTGCTGCAGGCTTTGTGGATACCCTTAGGGTGTTTAATAATGAACCGGGCATGTATACCTGGTGGAGCCAGCGTTTTCCCTCGGTAAGGCTCAACAATAAAGGCTGGCGGCTGGACTATGTGAGCGTTACGGAAACTATGCGCGAAAGGCTCGTGGCGGGCGGCATACTGCCACAGGTTCAGCATAGCGACCATTGCCCGGCCTGGCTGGAAATACAGCTTTGAAGCTGAGTTGCAAGAAATTGTATGGTGTTTGCAGTAGAGCAGCAATAAATCAATTTGTGCATGAAGAAAAGCAGCGTTAAGTACCTTCTGTGGCTTTTGGCGTTGCTTGTATTGATCTTTATCGTACCCAATGTTTTCAACAGCAAAGAAAAAGAGGCCTTCTCCGATGAACAACGGCTGGAGGAAGCAAGAAGAATTACTGCCACTTTACAGGGCGATTCTGTTACGGTAACGCCCGGCATGTATTATGGGAGGAGCAATACGTATCAAACCATTTTCGGCGCAAAGAACAGGGATATCTGGATGACGCCCGTAAGGGCAAAAGTGCTTGACTATGGTAGTGTGCACGGCGGCCTTGTACCCATTGCAGAAGGTGGCAGCCAGCAAACCATATCGCTAAAGCTTAGGGATAGTTCCGGCAGGGTATGGACCCTGCGATCGGTGAATAAAGACCAGCAAAATGCTTTGCCGGGATACCTGCGCCATAGTTTTCTGCGTTCCTTATTCAGGGACCAGGCAGCGGGACTTAACCCTTTCGGTGCGCCCGTGGTTAGCTCACTTGCTAAAGCAATACAACTAAGAGCTACCCACCCGGAACTATACTGGGTAAAATACGATGAACGCTACGGCAAATACAACAAACGTATGGCTGGCAGGCTTGCCTACCTGGAAGAGAACCTCAATGAAAGCTGGAACGGATCACCGGCTTTTGCCTCTCCTCTGGCCATTCTCGACAGCGACTCCCTCCTTGAAATAATGAAGGATAATAAAGTAGCGATTGACACAGGCCTGTATTTAAAGACCCGGTTGTTCGACATGCTGATTTCAGACTGGGACAGGCACGAAGGGCAATGGAAGTGGCTACAGTACAACGACGGCGGAAAGCCAGTTTACAAGCCACTGGGCAGGGACCGCGATATGGCTTTTTACATCTTCGATGATGGCATCCTCAACAAGCTTACATTGGTGTTTAATCCCAAGTTCCAGTCGTTCAGAGAAGAATATGCGAGTGTAAGAGGATTGATGTGGCAGAGCGAAGATCTTGATGAGCGATTTTTAGCAAACCAGCCGCTCAACCGGTTTATAGACTCGGCAAAGGCCCTCCAGCATACATTGACACCAGCGGCGATTGCCAATGCTTTTGGGGAGTATCCGGCGCCGGTATACCAAAAGCTGGGTGAGAAGCACAGGCAGATACTGTCGGCAAGATTGCAACGGTTACAAGGGGTAGCCGCTGAATTTCATAAACTGGTGAAGAATTAACTTCATGATCAAAATATCCGGGAAATGCAAATTTTTAAACTATTTGGTTCTATTGTCCTTACGGTGGGCACCGGCGCATTGGCCGGCTGGATTACAGCGGGGGAGTCCTCATCCACCTGGTACCAGGAACTAGATAAGCCCTGGTTCAATCCGCCGCCGGCAGTGTTTGCACCGGTGTGGACTGCATTATATATCCTCATGGGCATTGCTTTTTTCCTTGTTTGGCAGCGGCCTAAAACAGCCTCAAGGCAGCGGGCTATCTACCTGTTCCTGTTTCAACTGCTGCTCAACTTCATATGGAACCCTATCTTCTTCAAATCGCACAACCTGCTGCTGGCAGTGATTGATATTATCCTGTTGTTGTTTTTTATTGTGGCTACTATCGTTGCGTTCCACAAGATAAGCAGGGCTGCGGCCTGGCTGCTCGTGCCCTATCTGCTATGGGTCTGCTTCGCGACAGTGCTCACGGTTACCATTTGGATGGGGAATACGTGAAGTTGATGGTTGCGAAATTTCTGTAATTTTAGGGATAGTCAACAGGTATATCTAAAGACGAGATTAAACATGAAATCAACAGGGTGTTGGATAAGTTTTCCGACGATGCCCTCTGTAAACTACTTTCATTTTTAAGACAAGTACAGGGAAGTAATAAGCCGGCGGTTGCAAATGCTGACGTATTGCAAAAGATTCTTTCAGAGGATAAGGAGTTACTTCAGAAGTTAGCCCAATGATGTCGGCAAAACAGGTTATTGACATTCATAAACTCCTGATTGAAGAGTTTGGTGGTAGTGACGGTATCAGAGACCATGGAGCTTTGCTCTCTGCACTATCACGTCCCTTTCAAAGCTTTGATGGTATCCCGCTTTATCCTACCGCAATCGAAAAAGCTGCTGCGGCCATTGAAAGTATATTGTCCAATCATCCTTTTGTTGATGGGAACAAACGAACGGGGTATGTCCTTATGTGAATGTTACTAATTGAGGAAGGTGCTGATATAGTAGCTAGCCAGAAAGAGAAATACCAGTTCGTAATAGGGGTAGCTTCGGGTAAATTAAGCTTTAATGAGATTGTCAATGGCTTAAGAATCATACCAAAACCCATAGGAAATAGGAGCCTCATTATAGCCGCTACATTATTGTGAGTTGAGATGGGCATCAACCGGGTGGTCAAAGACAGACCCCGTGGCGACACAATTCTGTTTTCATTGTTGCTTCGAGGTGCGCTAAAGCTAACACCTCGAAGAACGGGACTTTGTCAAGCCCTAACAGGAAAAAACGAGCGGTTGTAAAGGTCCTACAGGAAAAATCTTAGCAACTGTAAACATCACACAGGAAATCTCCCCAATGTGTAAGGCTTTTCCAGGACAAGACAAACCCAGAGAGAACCCAGAGAGACCCCAGAGAGTACCCAGAGATAGGGCAGAGATAGGGCAGAGATAGGGCAGAGAAAGGGCAGAGATAGCACCGAGAAAGAAAATAAATTGCGCGGCCATCCGCAGCACCGGAAATTGCGATCCCAAGTGCAGATTATCCCTTGAAGGGCGTCTATAGATTGTTTAAAAAAGCCGGTTTCCCGACTCGAATTCAATATGTATCAGCCGCGAATTCGTAGCAGCGCTTAACCAGCGTAAATGCGCTGACGAAAGGGCTTTTGTAGTTTGGTTCTTGCATCAACTTCCATTCACTTCGCTACATCAATCTTTATTTTCTGCCCTTTTAGTTTCTGATCCTTAACCTTCTGTAATAACTGGCTTACTTTGGTTTTGCGCACTGCGGCAAATGAAAAGAAGTCTTTTACTTCTATCAGTCCCAGGTCATCTCTTTTTAACCCGCCCGCTTTGGAGAGGAAGCCCACGATATCCACTTTGTTCACTTTATCTTTCTTACCGGCAGAAATAAACAGGGTGCTCCACTTTGGCTTTTCGGGTGGGGTGAAGGGGGCCTGTAGATCTATCGTATCAACAGGTGCGGTAATGTAGGGAGGTAGCTTCTCGTCCTCACTTAAGATTAAAATGGCAGTACCGCTGGCATCCATTCGGGCCGTTCTTCCGTTGCGGTGGGTAAATACAGCTTCGGTGGGAGGGAGGTGATAGTGAATGATATAGCGTATGTTATCAATGTCCAGCCCACGGGCAGCCAAATCGGTGGTGACTAAAAACTGTGAGCTGCCGTTGCGAAATTTGGCAAGTGCCACTTCCCTGTCCCGCTGCTCCATAGCGCCGTGATACCAGGTATTGATAATGCCTGCTTCTGCCAGTGCTGCACTGGTACGCTCTACTGCATCGCGGTGGTTGCAAAATATAATACTGGACCGGGCACCGAGGCGGCCGATCAATTGAACAAGTGTCTGCAACTTGTCGGGCACAGGCGAATGAACCACCTGTACTGTAAGAGATTCTTTCGTCACTTCTCCTTCCGGTAAAAAATCAACCTTCACAGCATCTGCTGCGCCGATGAAGTCCGGGATTTCTTCTGCTTCGGTGGCTGATGTGAGAATCCTTCTTTGCAGGCCGGGCAGGGAGCAGACAATGAACTGCATCTCTTCCTGGAAACCTGCCTCCAGGCTCTTATCAAATTCATCCAGCACCAGCGTATGAATACTTTCGGCGGTAATATTGCCCCGGCGCAGGTGATCGCTAATTCTGCCGGGCGTACCTACAATAAGGGCAGGCGGTTGTAACAGGTTGTTCTCTTCTATTTCGCGTTTATGACCACCATAGCAACAGGTGATCTTTAAACCGGTGCCCATGCTTTTAAATACGCTTTCAATTTGCAGGGCCAGCTCTCTTGAAGGCACTACTATCAGCGCTCCTGTGTTTTTGCTGCTCTTATCCAGCCACCTTAAAAGCGGGAGTAAAAAAGCCAGTGTTTTGCCCGATCCGGTTTGGGACAGGATGCACACATTATTGTGCTCCTCAGTTCCTTTAGCGCTGCAAGCTGCATTTCGTTTAACGCTTCGATATTTAGAATAGAAAGAATAGAGGCTATAGAAATCTCATGTTGCTGCATGGGCCAAAGGTAATGGATGCTGTGAGGCAAGAAGAAATGATACCATCCAATAATCGAGGGTGCAGCCGGGCACATGGCTTGGATAGTGGGAGAGCTTGCCATCAGTCCGCAACCAAGTGCCGTCACCTAGACGGGAGTCCCGCCTTAACAATGTCTGATTCGGAGAATCACTTCATCTTCACTTCGAGGTGCGCTGCGCTAACACCTCGAAGAACGCAGGTTCAGAGAACCTAAATTGTCTTTGCTTCGAGGTGCGCTGAAGCTAACACCTCGAAGAACGCAATGGTTTGCTACCATAAGGTCGTCCCTACGGGACTAATTTTGCAAGATGCTCCTCGCTAGCGTGGGAAGCACGCAATATGGAGGTCTGCATATAACAGTCATTATGGAGTCATACCGGAGTCATTACGGAGTCAGTTCGGTGTGTAGATACTGTGATAAGGGGCGCTGTAGGCATAGTGAAGTAGTGCTGCAACATAAAAAGAGATAAAAAGAACAGGAAAGTGCCTGAATGCATTGGTCTCCAACGATATTTTTCACTTACGGGCATAGGAGTGCCAGGCACCGCTTTTAAAGTATGTTATGCAACGGCTGCAATGGCCTGTAATTGTTGCGGAGGCGGGTGGTAAAGCTTTGGGCAATGGAAGAAGCTTTCGAGCATTTCATCCAGCTTGTCTTCGCCGTACTTGTTTTGGAGGTATTCAAGCCTGCCCATCGTTAGTACGATATAGTTGGCCGTGATGGACCTGGCGTAGGGAAATGCTTTGGCAGGTTTCCGTTGTTTATGGCGAGGAGGATTGATGTAGCTATGTTGCTTTGCTTCCCGTTCCAGTAATTTCAACACTTCTTCTTCGGTAGATCCGGCCTTTAGGCGAAGTATAGCGATCGTTTTAAGATCGCAGAAGAGCGCATAGACACGTTTTTCTTTAGTGAGGCCTTTGTAGACGGCTGAAGCAAGCTTATTGCCAATGCCGAAGCGTTTGCAACTTTTGCGGCTACCTTCAAAAGCTTTGCCTTTCCAAAAGTCTTTGCCGGTGAGGCTGCTTTTCATACGGGCGTAGTACAAGCCATCGCACAGGTAATGCTGCACATCCTCTGCAACGCCTGTAACCCGTATATAACCATCTTGCCTGGCCATTTAATAAAGTTAGAAACCGGTGACCATATTTTGAATAGCAGTTCCGGCCAAAGGAGCGCTTTCAAGCGTT
>JAEZDR010000158.1 GCA_023433265.1 Bacteroidota bacterium
GGCTACATATTGGGTATCTACACCATAGCGGCGAAGATGATTAATGGCCGATTGACCAATTGCATTATCAGGAACCTTAGAAACGAATACACCGTTTAACCCATAGTTCGATACAGCTACTGCTACATTTGCCTCACCACCACCATAAGTAACGTCAAAGCTATCGGACTGTACAAACCTTTCGAAACCGGGGGTAGATAGCCTGAGCATTATTTCACCTAGTGTTACTACTTTTTTAGACATGACTTTGTTGTTTGTTTGCCTTTCAAAAGTAGCCACAACTATTGTTGGCATGGGCCAAAAAGTTCGGATACGTTTGCGTAGATATACTATTAGTCGTTTGCATACAATTAGGAAATATTGTGCTAACCTCGCATTGCCCTACGGCCCTCTGAAAAGATTGCCAGGGATAATGTTTAACGATTGACTCCAGCTATGAACAAGGCAGACATCAGCAATATTATAATGCAACAAGCAGTGCTTCCTTTATTTTTCCACAAGGACAGCACTGTATGTACCGAGGTAATGCGGTCACTATATGGCGCAGGTATTAAGGCGATTGAGTACACCAATAGGGGCGAAGCTGCCTTCGCTAATTTCAAACAAATGAAGGCTGTTCGCGACGCTGAGTTACCCGGTTTGTTTATCGGTATCGGCACCATTAAAAACCGCAACCAGGCCAGGGCATTTATTGAAGCTGGTGCCGACTACTTAATTAGTCCCGGACTCGTAGCCGAAGTAGCAGAAGAGGCTGCCGCTTCAGGAACCCTTTATTCACCCGGATGTATGACCCCCAGCGAGATTATTGCTGCTGAAAACATGGGTCTGGACCTGATAAAAATATTCCCCGGCAACGTGTTGGGCACAGGCTTTATTTCGGCAATTAAGGAGATATTCCCATCGGTTTCCTTTATGGTAACAGGGGGTGTGGAGCCCACGGAAGATAATTTGAAGGGATGGTTTAATGCCGGCGTTTCTGCCGTAGGTATGGGAAGCAAACTCATTACAAAACAGTTGCTGGAAGCTAAGGATTACGAGGGCTTGGAGAAAGCCACGGCTCAGCTTCTTACACTAATTTCAAAAGTAAGATAGTATGTCAGCAAGCAACCTCCAGCCATCCGGCACAAAGAGCTCTAACTACAGGTGGACTATTTGTAGCCTATTGTTTTTTGCTACCACTATTAACTACCTCGACAGGCAGGTTCTTTCTTTAACCTGGAAAGACCATCTTGTTCCCGAGTTTCATTGGACCGATAGCGACTACGGAACAATTACCGCTTTATTCTCCATATTTTATGCAATATCCATGTTGTTTGCCGGCAGATTTGTAGACTGGATGGATACCAAAAAAGGCTTTTTGTGGGCTATTGGTATCTGGAGTATCGGCGCTTGTATCCACGCTTATTGCGGTATTGCAACTTCGGGCTTACTTACAGGCAATTGGTTCGTTAGCTTCGAGGGAGCAAAGGAGTCCCTGGATAAAGTTGGTGACACAGCCCTTGTACTTTCAACCAGTGTTAGTTTATTCATATTCGCTCGTCTGATATTGGCAATCGGTGAAGCGGGCAACTTTCCAGCAGCCATTAAAGCAACCGCTGAATACTTTCCAAAAAAAGACAGGGCGTTGGCTACAAGCATTTTCAATGCAGGCGCAACAGTAGGTGCTCTCGCTGCCCCCGTAAGTATTCCTTTTATTGCTGATGCCTGGGGTTGGGAAATGGCATTCATCTTAATTGGCGCTTTAGGTTTTGTATGGATGGGTTTTTGGATCCTGCTTTATCATAAACCGGAAGCCTGCAAGAAAGTTAACAAAGCAGAACTGGAATACATTCAACAAGACGTAATTGTACACACTGGCGTGAGCGAATCCGCCACCATTGCAGCGGGCAGGAAAATGAGTTTTGCTGAATGCTTCAGATATAAACAAACATGGGCATTTGCTTTCGGAAAGTTCATGACCGATGGCGTCTGGTGGTTCTTCCTGTTTTGGACACCGGCTTACCTTAAGGATATTTACAAGATGTCGGGTACAGAAAGCGCCCTGCCGCTGTTTGTACTCTACATGATAACGCTACTCTCAATCATAGGAGGATGGCTTCCAACCTATTTCGTTGACAAGAAAAAGATGAATCCTTACGAGGGAAGGATGCGCGCGATGCTGATATTTGCTTTCTTCCCATTGCTTGCCTTACTGGCGCAACCTCTCGGTTCGTATAGTCCCTGGATACCGGTAATTATCATTGGCATTGCCGGTGCTGCTCACCAGGCATGGTCAGCTAATATATTTTCTACCGTTGGAGATATGTTTCCAAAGCAGGCGATAGCAACTGTTACCGGTATTGGCGGTATGGCCGGGGGCATTGGTTCCTTCCTCATTAACAAAGGGTCAGGCGTATTGTTTACGCATGCCGGAGACACTGAAATGCAGTTCATGGGTTTTGAGGGCAAAGAAGCAGGCTATTTCATCGTTTTCTCTATATGCGCGGTAGCCTACCTAATTGGTTGGGCCGTAATGAAAACTCTTGTACCCAAAATGAAGGTGATAACAATCTCCTAGAAACAGGAAAGTACCCGGTAGTGATAATGCTTTGCTCTCATTATATAAGCCAATAGCTTATCATGGGTTGGTACCTATCTGTTTGGCAAGTACAAGGAATTCTATGTCTTCAAGCGCTTCACTTAATGGGTCCTCCGTATAAGGCAACTTCTCTCCTGTGGGAAGATAACCGTGCCTCACGTACCAATTAACAAGTTCAGTCCGCTTTTCTATTACAGTCATCACTATCCTGCTGCAACCATTGGTAGCGGCCAGCGTTTCACTGAAGCGCAACAGCGATCGGCCTATACCTTTTGCTTGCAGCCCCGGATCAACGGACAAGAGGCCGAGGTACAGGTTTTCGCCATCCCGCTGCAGGTAAACACATCCTGCAGCCTGTTGGTTGTGGACACCGATGTATAATGCACCGCCATCCGCCCCCATTAATTGGCGAATACCGTTCTCGTCTATCCTGTCCCCCTTGAAAAGGTACTTCTCCGACGTCCAGCCTCCTGTGCCCACAGTGGGCCTGTATGCACTGTTAACCAACCTTGTCAAAACAGGTATATCTTTCGCGGATGCTTGCCTTATATCCATAGCGGTAGGCAAAGAAAAGCAACAATAAGAAGAAACTATGGCCGGTTGTAAACGTGGGCTCATATAACTATCCCGGAGAATATATCATGGCATTAAATGACAGTTGTCATTTACCATCCTATCAACTGTTAATACATTTATATCGCTCCTGATTGCAGCCGAAGAAGGACTGTTAACACCACAGCTAAGGCTGCAAAATCATTAACCAAAAGTTCTTCGTATGAAAAAGATAACGCTGCTTAAATTCCCGCACCAGTATTACGAACCGCATAAGAAAACTACGGAAATGCTGGAACTCCTTGCCATTGGAAAAGCAAGAAACGAGAGAGACGAAAGAAAAGAGATTGACAAACTCCGTGAAGAGAAAGAACACATGGAAGAGATCATCAGAAACATCCCGATAGAAGCGATGAGGCTCTCGGACGAAGTCAAGTTGTTTGAGCGGGAACTTTACGCACTTAAAACAGAGGAACAGGTGCAGGCATTTATTACCAAACAGCCAGACTTGTACGAGATAGCCAGGATGAACGAAACCTATGTTACCACAAGGCACCTGCTGGACCTGAAGCAACAGGAAATAAGGCAGCTTGAAGAATCGTTACACGCACAAATGCCTATGATACCGCTGCCCATTACGCAGAAGCATATCAATTTCATCAATAAAGAAATCGAGAGGCGGGCAGAGGAAGACCTGGAATTAGATAGCTACAGGTTCCTTGAAACTGAGTTTTACAACGACGAAGGCCATTGGCAACGGTGTTACTCAGGTGTTCTATTTACGTGGCTGGTTAATAAAGGCGCAAAGAGGCAAACCAATACACGCCGAAAAACACGCAGGAGGATAACAGCGGAAGTAAACTAGTTAAATACCTTTACATAGGTGGTGTATGGCAAGGCCTTCCGGGCTTAGGGCCGCCGCCATCTTCTGCACGCTTACATATAGGGGGCAGTTTTTTGTAGGCTTCTTCTTCAGCTTTTATTTCATCAGCGTCAAAGCCGGCATTGGCAATGGCTGTTTGAATATAATTAAGGTTGATACGCTCAGGATAATATTGCACCCTTAGGGTTGCACTTTGGAGCTGGAAAGTCCAGCGTATAATGCCCGCATCGTTGTTTGGCCCTTTTTCGCGTGACAGGTATTTATCCAGCCGCTCTTTACAGTCCCAACACTTCAACTGTGGAACTTTAATAGTGGCCCATTGAGCTTTCTGTGCCTGTGCAGATAACGCCAGGAATACAAAGGCCACAAGAACAATAACATTTTTCATAATAGGTATTTAAGCCGGTATGCCTTGCCAATTAGCCGGATCCTCGCGCCACTGTAAGAGTACCTCATGTACAGAAGCAGGGATCATCTGCTTTTCTACTGCTAGCTGAACCAGTGTGCCGTAATTGGTTAGCGACTTTACCGGGATATTGCTTTCTGTAAATATAGCGGCTGCTTTATCAAAACCATAGTTAAAAATTGAAACAAGGCCTATAACTTCCATCCCTGCTTCCTGTAGTGCTCTCACTACCGCCATGCTGCTCATGCCCGTAGAAATAAGATCCTCTACCACCACAACCCGCTTTCCACTCTCTACCTCACCTTCAATCATATTGCCAAGGCCATGTTCCTTTGCCTTGCTACGTACATAAACAAAGGGAAGCTTTAGCTGGTCGGCGGCGAGGGCGCCCCATGCAATACCGGCTGTGGCAACACCTGCAAGATATTCAGCGTCAGCAAACTCCTCGAAGAGCAGGTTACATAATTCGCTTTTAATAAAGTCTCTTATAAAAGGAAAGGACAATATTTTCCTGTTATCGCAGTAGATGGGGCTCTTCCATCCACTTGCCCATGTAAAAGGCTCGTGGGCAGCAAGTTTAACAGCTTCTATCTGGAGCAGCTTTTCCGCTACAGCTTTTTCGTTTGTCATAGGGCGAAGATACTAATATGCTCATGTTTGGCTGGGGGCACCTAATTTGCGCAGAAACCTAAAGCAGCGTATGGCAAAAGAGATAATTGCAGCAGGAGGGCTCGTCACCAATCAAAAGGGTGAACTGTTGATGATCTTCAGGCGGGGTAAATGGGACTTGCCCAAAGGAAAGTTAGATGAAGGAGAACGCATTGAGGAATGTGCTTTGCGCGAGGTGGAAGAAGAAACCGGTTTGCAAAACATCAACCGGGGCAAACTGATAGACATAACCATACACTATTATGAAGAAGAGGGCGGACAAATAATCAAGAAAACCTATTGGTACGAGATGAGCATCAATGGTCATCAGGCATTGAAACCGCAAACAGAAGAAGGGATTTCCGAAGCCAAATGGGTATCCAAAGCAACTATAGACGATTGCCTGGCGAATACTTATGAAAATATAAGACAAATAATTGCAAAATCGGGGTGGTTGCAGCGCTGGTAACTGGCCGGAGGTACAGGGTTTGCCCTTGTTTTAGAAAGCAGGCAGCGTATGAAAATAGATTTTGGATTTAAGGATCATGTGAGGAAAAACACACCTGACGCGACCCAGCGAAAAATAGATAAAGAGATAGCAAGTAATATCGCGTACTACCGTACGGAGAACTATGAATCCATCAGGAAGCGTATTAATGATTTAGATGCAAAATGGGATATAGAGCGCGCACTGGAACTGAATGCTTCCACCATTGCATTAGCAAGCGTGGTATTAGGCGCAACTATCAACAGGAAGTGGCTTTGGCTTTCGGGCCTGGTATGCAGTTTTCTTGCGCAGCATGCCATCCAGGGCTGGTGCCCGCCTTTGCCATTGTTTAGAAAGATGGGATTACGAACAAGGAAAGAACTTGACAAGGAACGTTACGCGCTGATAGATGTTTTAAGAGAGCGCAAGGTGGCCTATAACTAAAGGATTGTATACTGGTAAGCAATACACCTGATACAGCAACTGCCGGCCCTGGGGCCGGCAGTTTAATTATTGGAATGATTCTATTTACTGCACTAATGGGTGGTGAAAGCCCCAAGGTTGGTGCTGAATATTTTCACCGCTATCGCTATCAGGATAACACCAAAGAACTTACGCACGGCTATAAGGCCCGCTTTACCAAGCACTCTTTCTATCCACCGCAATGACAAGAGGACGGCGTAAACAATCACAAGATTGATGAGAATGCCCAACAGGATATAGGTTGCCGTATAATTGGCTTTCAGCGACATGATGGTAGTGAGGGTTCCACTCCCGGCAATGATGGGAAAGGCAATAGGTACTACCGTACCGGCCGCGGCATCTTTATCTCCCTTGAATATTTCATGTCCCAATACCATCTCAAGCCCAAGGAGGAAAATGACAAGTGAACCTCCTACCGCAAACGACCTGATATCTACACCCAGGATATTCAGAAACTCCTTTCCTAAATACAGGAAAAGAATCATTAGTCCCCCCGATATCAGTGTTGCTTTCAACGAGTTTATCGATCCCATCTTCGTCTTAATAGATATAAGCAGCGGGATGGAACCAATGATGTCGATGACGGCAAACAGCGTAAAAGTAACTGTGAGTAAGGCGTTTACGTCCATAAGTTGAGGCAAAGATAGCAGATAGCCGCTATGCTTAGAAGTTTACCGATACCCCTGCCATAAAGTTAAAGCCGCGTGTGCTATATCCCGGTATATCGAAGTACTGCTGTGCCGTAATGTTTCTCAGGTCCAGGAACATTTTGGTGGAAAGCTTCGTAAACTGGTAAGAGAAATAACAATCCAGCATATAGTATTCAGGCTGCTCAGCGGGGCCATAATCTACGGCTGCTTTGTCGCGGGCGCCTACATACCTTATAGCAGGTATGATGCTGATGCTGGCAGCAGGTTTAAGGGTGGCTGCAGCACTTAGGGTAAACTTAGGGCGGCGGTAAAGATTGGCCATCTTCACATTGTCAACAATGCCTTTGCCATCCACGAAAGCAAGGTTAGTGGAGATGGCAGCCCATGACGCTGCTGTAATACGACTTTCCCATTCAAAGCCATGATCATTTTGTTCATCCCTGTTGATGTAGAAGCTCTCGAAGGTGGTAGGGTTAAAGAAAAACGCTATCATGTTTTTTATATCGCGCCTGAAAGCAACGAAACGAGAAAAGAAGCGCTTGTCTGTACTTTCCGTAGCCACACCTACCTCGTAGGTAGTGCTGCGTTCCGGCTTGAGATTGCGGTTGCCATATTCGCTAAAAAGCTGGTAAAGCGAAGGTATTTTGTACCCTGTGGAGATGTTCAGAAACACCCTTGTGTTGTTGTCAATGTTATAACTGGGGTTGAGGGTGTAGGTAGCATGAGTGCTATAAAGTGAATGGTGGTTAAGGCGGCCGCCTGCCTCAAAGTTGAAGCCCTTAGCGCTTGTATACAGGAAGCTGCTATAAGCCGAAAGCTGTGTAATGTTTGCACTGTCCTTGCCCAGGCGGGCCTCAAATACATCCCAGGGTGCCGGGGCGCTGCGGTCTATGCTTATGTAGCGCTGCCCTGTGCTTTGGTAGAGGTATTGCAGTCCCGAGACGAGTTGTAACGATTTGCCAAGCCTGAATGTGCTGAAGCTTTCCACGTTGATGGTATTACTCTTATAGTTACCTTCTGCAAAGTCGTAGAACAACGATCCTTTGTGGGTGCTATCGTCGGTGAAGGTGCGGTCCACGGACTGGTAGCTCGCTGTTGTGGTCCAGTTAATCCTGTTGTAATGGTACTGCAACGAGAGGCCGGTAACCACGTTAGTGTTTTTAGACTTGAAGTCCCTGTCGTCTTCATAGGGCGCAGCGTCTAAATCTGTATTGTAGCGGTTGTAGGAAGTAAACAGTTTGGTTGAGAAGCGGCTGCTGAATTTGTATTTAAACTCGGTGAGCAGGTTTACCTGCCGGAAGCCATCTTTATCAAAGGCCTTAGTGCCGAGCGAGTCGGTGGCTGCAGAAAAGCCTTTGGATGCCACATAATTGGTATTGACAAGAAAGCTATAGCGTTCGCCGCCAGCATTGATGCCTACATTAACCCTCGACGTGTTGTAAGAACCATAGGCAGCCGTAATATTATAGCGGGCAGTGTTGTAACTGCCTTTCTTCAGGAACACCTGTATCACACCTGCCACTGCATTGCTGCCCCATAGGGTGCTTTGCCCGCCTTTGAGTATTTCGATACGCTCTACCTGGTCGAGGGCAATATGATTAAGATCGAAAGTGCTGTTTATTTCGGATGCATCGTACACGGGTATGCCGTCTATTACAAGCAGGAAGTTGCCGCTACCGCTGCCGCGGAAAAACATATCGATATTAGAACCATAGGCGTTGTTGGCACCATTGATAAAGATGGCAGCCTGCGTGTTCAGCAGCTCGGTAAGGGTTTTGCCCGTGTTGTTCCTGAGGGTTTCCTCATTAATGACGGTGAGTACCTTACCTGTTTGCGACTGTTTAAGCTGCGTACGGGAACCTGTTACCACCACTTCTTCGAGGGTAGCGGAGTCGGAGGTTTGTGCGGAGCAGAAGAGAACGGAAAGAGCGAGAGGGATTGCAATCAATTTAAGCATACCTGTTGTTTTGTGGCCACACCCGGCCGGTTAAATAAATACCCCGGAGGATGAAGGCAACAGAAATGATACGCTTGCAGAGAAGAGAATCACCTCTATGCTTTTCACCCGAAAGCTTGCAGGGAATTGAAATTTGGCTGGCAGGTCTTCTGGCTCAAGCTTAAGCACCTTCCCGTAAGCCTTGCGGCGAACAGTGGTTTAGTATGCTTCCCTTGTACTACAAGAGGCTTTTACAGCTACGGGGATAGCGCAGGAATTACACCTGCTTCCCATTTTAACCCAACGAAGTGGGACCGAACCGGGCGCAAAGAAAAGAAAGAAAACGGGAATGGCAAAGGACACGGTTTTTGGGAACACGACAGGCAGAGGCCAGAGAGTCCTCAGAGAGTCACCAGAGAATCCCCAGAGATGGGGCAGAGATAGGCCATAGAAGCGCTGTTGAAAACACGGCTTTTTGGGTAGTAGGAAGCTGCGTTTCCAGGAAAAGGCAATAATGGCGAAAATGCAATAGTCGGCTAAAAGTCGGAGTCATATCGGAGTCACTACGGAGTCACTCATTCAACAGGCCGACATGGCGTAATAAATACATTGTATCGTCCTACATACTATGCCTCACCATCATCACCTCCTTCAACCTGCCCCATAGCTTTTGAAAGCTGCCTGTTTGGTCTTGTTCCTGCTTTAGCCGGTTGATGTCTTCCTCTCGTGTCATTTCTTTGTTCTTGAATATTTCTTCTACAAGTTGCTTGTTCCATTGCAGGCTGCGGTGGTTGTAGGTGACTGCGAGTTCGCGGTCGCTTTCTGTACTGCTGCGGGCAAGGTCTTTTTCCAGTTCTTCCTGTAGCATTACTCTTTCCTCGTAGCTCCCCGCCGGCAACAACATCTTGGAAACTACCGGCATCAGTTCTATTAGCACGAGCAGAACGATAATAAGATAGTACCGTAGTTTGAGTGCGCTATTGTTTGCTATTAAGTTATTTAAGGCTTCAATACGTGTAAGGAATCCATCGTTCAGTTGTTTCCGGAAGCGGCCACTCTCCATATTGCGGTCGTTTTCAAGTGTCCGCAGGCTGCTGTCTATTCTTTGCCTTTCCGGTAGCTGCTGCTGTTCAAGTAACCGGTAATCGTCCTGCAGGCGTTGGTATTGTTCCCGCTTGGCAGTAGCAATAGCCGCAATACCCCGCCTGCCACTGCCCCCGGTTCCATCAGATTCTGCTATAAAACCGTCCCTTGCAGCCTTCACTTCGGCATACCTCAGGGTTAAGACACTGTCTAGCGAAGCTTTCTGCTGCAGCAGTGCATCTTTTTCGGGCTGGTAAATCTTATCGGCCTCCACCTGTTTCTCCCTGATTTTGGCCTCATTATCTACTAATATCTGGAGTTGTACTTCTTTATCGAATAGATATAACAATGCTGGTTGGGCCATAAAAGTGCCAATCGTAGCCGCGAGTAGCAACCGGCTAATGAGAGGAAGGGGACGGTACTTATTCCTGGAATTGATGCCCTTAATGAGGGCGCGGTCGATGGTAAGAATCACGAACCCCATGAAAATGCCTGCAGGCAGATACACGACAGGGCTTTTGGTAACAGTTGAGAAGAAGTAGCACCATGCAGCCATAGCAAAAAGCCAGGTAGCCAGCACAGAATAGCCTACAATGGCGTAGCGCCCCGCGTCCACCCTGCATTCACTTATAAGCTTGTGATCGGCAGTTGCCAGCCACCACAGGAACCTGTCGGCAGGGGAATAACCGTTCCCTGCACTTATTTGAGAATGTGCCATTGCATGATGTTATTATAGGTTGAAGTGGGAGAGAACACTGTAAAATAACGTTAGAACGGGCAGAAACATAATCCGCTCATCATATTTGCGCAGGGATAGGTAGGTAATGTGTTAACGTTCTGTTAGCCAACGGTTAGCTATTATCTTAGACCCACTTACCCCTGCAATCCCTACCTTTGCCCACAATTTTTTCAGGGGAGTATATGCAAACAGATAAGAATACGGTCATTGGCTTTGTGCTGCTGGGAATACTGTTTTTTGTTTTTTTCTGGTACACAAATAAGCAACAGCATGCTATTGCAGAAGAGCAAAAGAAGATACAGGACTCAACTGCAAGGGTTAATGCCGCAAAAGTAAAACCGGCGGATGTAGCTGCATTTACTGCCGACTCGCTGCAAAGAGATTCGCTTGCTGCTGCCACAAGGGCGGGAGAGTTCGTAAGCAATGTAAACGGGCAGGAACAACTTGTAACTGTTGAAAATAAGTTGATGAAAGCGGTGTTTTCCAGCCGCGGGGGTATGCTGAAGCAGGTTGAACTTAAAAATTACAAGTCCATTGATGATAAGCCGGTAATACTGGGAGGTGCTGCCAACGATGGCATCAGCTATACCATTAATACGGGGCAGAACCTGAGCGCATCGTCCGATAACTTTCTGTTTGCTGCGTCACCGGTTCAGCCATTAGGCAACGGTAGCCAGCTTGTGAGGTTTACACTGCAGGGCAATAACCAAAGCATTGTTCACGATTTTGTTGTGAAGGACAATGAGTACATGATCGACTGGAAGCTGAGCGTTAATGGCGCCACCACGCTTCTTACCAACAATACCCTTAACCTCAATTGGCAGATGCTGGTAAGGCAGCACCAGAAAGACAAGGACTACGAAAAGCAGCAATCGAGGCTTGCCTATGTAGAAGATGGCGAGTTTGATTATAACAGCGCAACTGATGGTGCTACCCATAGCTTTGAAGCGCCGGCAAACTGGGCTTCGTTCAAGCAGCAGTTTTTCAATACTACACTCATTGCGAAGAACAAGTTTAACAGTGGCACCCTCACCCTTACATCGCGCCCCGACACTACTAAAGAGTTGTATGCAGCTAATGCGGATTTGAAAGTGGCACTGCCATCAACAAGTTCGGCTGCAGCGGAATTCCAGCTTTATTACGGGCCAAGCGATTATTACACGTTGCGTAAGTATAACAATGAGATGGAGAACCTGGTTGACCTGGGTTCGGGTGTATTCTCTTTCGTGAAATATATCAACAGGTTTATCATCATGCCGGTATTCGATTTCTTTGCCGGGTTCATTTCAAATTATGGCTGGGTAATCTTGTTTCTTACCATCTTTATCAGGGTGGTAACAGCCCCACTTACTTACAGCAGCTATTTGAGTGGTGCAAAAATGAAAGTACTGAGGCCGGAGCTTGACCTGCTGAGGAAGAAGCATGGTGACGATCAGCAGGCATTTGCCATGGACCAGATGAAACTGTTCCGTGAAGCTGGTGTGAATCCCTTAGGAGGGTGTATCCCTGCCTTATTGCAGATACCTATCTTCTTTGCACTGTATAGCTTCTTCAACTCGCACATCGATCTTAGGGGTGTTCCATTCCTTTGGGCCGACGATCTCGCGCAATGGGATTCTATTGCAACCCTGCCTTTTGATATCTGGGGTTATGGCAGTCATGTGAGCCTGTTTACGCTTACAGCCTGTTTAACCAGCTTTCTTATTTCCTATTACAACATGAGCATGACGCCGGATACCGGGAATCCTGCCATGAAGTATATGCCCTACATCTTTCCGTTTATCCTAATCTTCATCTTCAATAAACTACCATCGGCGCTTACCTGGTATTATACCGTATCGAACGTAGTTACTTTGGGATTGCAGTTCGTAATCATCAACTATGTAATTAACCACGATAAAGTACTCGCCAAGATAGAGGCCACCCGCAAAAAGCCGAAAGTGAAGAGTAAATGGCAGCAGCGTTACGAAGAGGTGCTGGAAAGTCAGAAGAAGATGCAGGATATGAAGAACAAAAAACCGGGGGGCAGATAGGGTGGCCCGCAGCAAGAGATGAGGACTTTAGTATCTTGCAGCATGCACAAAATACTTTGTATTGTATCTTTCCTGCTGCGGGCATGCTCTAACGATGTTTTGGCGCAGCAAAAAGTGGTAGCTGAGGCCACAGTTGTGTACAGCCTGGAAATAACGGATGAGAATGGGAACGCTCTACCCAGTAAAGCGCTACAGGGTTCCAGTAAAACATTGTATATAAAGGGTAAAGACGCAAGGGCTGAACTGGCAAGTCCCGGCTTCCTGCATGTTACCATTGCCAATAACATTGATAGTACCGCTGTACTGTTGCGCGAGGCGCAGGGCAATAAGTTTATAACGCGCTTTGATGCCAAACGCTGGCGGCAGCAGAATGCTAAGTACCTGGACATAACCTATGCGCCTACGAATGATAGTAAAGTGATTGTAGGCTATGAATGCAGAAAGTATATAGCCACACAGAAAGATGGCAACACGTTCTCTGTTTATTGTGCCGTTGCTATAACCCCATCTGCAGTAGAGAACGTTTTCCAGTTTGCTAATATTCCAGGGTTTGTTTTGGAAATAGAACAGTATAACAAAGAACAAAAGCAGTATGTGCGTTATACCGCCAATTCATTTAGCCTGAGCCCCGTTACCACTTCTAAATTTGAAGTGCCTACGAAAGGTTATAGGGAATTGTAGTTTCTTAATCTACCGGCCAATGGCACAGATTACGGTATCAACTAACCTGAATATTCACCTGCAATTCACTATTCCGCCTTTTCACAGGCGGGCATTTGCATGGGCTACCGACTTCGTTATTGTACTGATTTACTTTTTTGCGATGTTCCGGTTGGTTAGCAATTTCGAGCGGTCTCAATTCATGCAGGAAAACAACTGGTATATCATCATGCTTGTTATGCTGCCTGCGTCCTTGTACCACCTTGTTTCAGAAGTGTTTTTGCAAGGCCAGAGTATAGGGAAGAAACTGTTCAGGCTGAAAGTTGTGAACGCAGAGGGAGGCAGCGCCACCATCAGCCAGTACCTGTTGAGATGGCTGATGCGGGTGTCGGATATACTCGTATTGTTTATCGTGCTTTCCATTGTATCGCAACAGTCGGCTATTATTACAGCCCTTAGCTTTTTCTTTCTTCTTTTGATTGCCGATGTTATTTGCATCAGCGTTACCCGGAAAAGCCAGCGCATTGGCGATATGCTTGCACAAACGCTCGTAATAGAAATGGAAAGGGGAGAAGCGGTAACCGATACTATCTTCCAGGAAATTGCGCAGGACTACATTCCCAGCTATCCGCAGGTAATGAAGTTGAAAGATGTGGAGATTACCCGGATAAAAATGATCTATGACAGCGCGGTAAAGAAGAAAGATGTAGCGTTGGCCGAACGCGTAGCTAAACGTATTTGTGAGGTGTTGCAAATACCATACGATGGCGACCCATTCAAGTTCATCAATACCCTGCTAAAAGACTATAACCATTACGCGCACGGTAAATAAGTTAAACGCGGTAATGGTCGGCACGCCAGGTTTTTATCCTCTGTTTGATTGCCTTCGGTGCCAGGTTGGCAGCCGCTGCCTCATCAACAAGCGCTACAAACTCGCTGTCGGATGCAAAGCGCAGGGCAACTACCTGCTGGATGGTCAGGTTTTGCGGCAACCTTTGCCCCGTGAGAATATAATACCGGAGTGTTTCTTCTGCCCGAATTGCCCTGTCCTGGGCTTTTAGTGCAAACATTCTTGCAAAAAGGAACAAGCAGAGAAGGGAGATTGATATGCCCACAAAGAGTACATCCGGGGCGTATAATTCATCCTGTTTAACAAGATTCCATATGCTGATGATAGCACAGGAAAGTATAATAAGAAAAGTAAAGCCATGATAGGCAGGTAACAACCTGATGTGGTTCTTATAATTCTGCTGGGCCATCGTGATTGTTTTTTTACAAAGGTATTGTTATGGAAGCCGTAGTGCCATTGTTTTTAGTACTGTCTATTTTCGTTCTATTGTATATTCGCTGCAAATACCAAGGATGAATTGCTCTGACGTACTTGTTAAATACCTGGTAGTGCATAAACACCTGCACCTTCCATCTATTGGCAAGTTTACAGTGAGCTACCAGCCGGCGAGGTTGGATTTTACTAACAAGCTGCTCCATCCGCCAACGGAGGCTATCATGTTTACACACGAACAGGTGGCTGTTGACAAACACTTTTACACCTTTTTTGCTGAGGAAGCTGCTATATCTGAAGTAAAGGCAATCGAAGAATTCAACAACCAGTTGCAGCAATTGCAACAGGCATTACAGCTTGAAGGTGCTGTTAAGCTGGAAGGCATAGGTAAACTGACGAAAGAATATGCCGATACCTACTCTTTCAGTCCATCGTACCAGGTAAAAAGCTACCTGCCTGTACTGCCTGCCGAGCGCATAGCCAGGGCAGAAAAGCAAGCTGACGATCACCTGGAAGAAACCGTTGAAACTACCCGGAGTAAAACTGAGGTAGTAGAAAAAGAAAGAGACGCTTATTGGTGGATTTATGCCCTCATCCTCTTTTTACTTGGAGCTGTTGCACTGGCCTGGTATTATATGCAAAATGGCTCCTTCGTGGTCTAATGGGTAATGCTGTTCATCATATTAATTGCCCCGTTTGCAAAGGGACTCAGCTTGCCGAAGCGCTTCGCGCAGAAGATTTTACTGTAAGCCACGAGAAGTTTGCCATCCTGCACTGTAACAATTGCTCTTTTCGCTTTACACAGGACGCCCCCAATGAGCAGGAGATAGGCAGGTATTATAAAAGCAGCGAGTATATTTCCCATACCAATAGCAACAAGGGTATCATCAACCGCCTGTATCACCTTGTGCGTAATTATACACTCGTTCAAAAAAGAAAACTGGTGCGGTCGGTCACAGGTAAGCAGCAGGGCAATCTGTTGGATGTAGGAGCAGGCACCGGTTATTTTGCTGCTGAAATGAAAAAGGCAGGTTGGTCTGTAATGGCGCTCGAGCCGGATACGGAAGCAAGACGAAACGCACTTGACGAAAACAATGTTTCTGCGGAACCTGTTGAACAACTGTTCCAATTAGCGCCTGGCAGTTTTGATTGCATCACGCTGTGGCATGTATTGGAGCATGTGCACGATCTGCACGGTTATATCCAGCAGTTTTATAAGTTACTAAAAGATGACGGCAGCTTGATTATTGCCGTACCCAACTATACCAGTGCCGACGGCGAAGCCTATGGAAGCAATTGGGCTGCTTACGATGTGCCCCGGCATCTCTGGCATTTCTCACCATCCAGTATGGGTTTATTGATGGCATCGCACAAGTTTCAGGTAGACGATCACAAACCCATGTGGTTCGATAGCTTTTATGTAAGCATGTTAAGTGAGAAATATAAAGGAGGTGGTATGGTAAGTGCTATATCAAATGGTTTAAAGAGCAACATTGCCACGAAAGGAGATGCCCGTCTTTGCAGTTCCGTCATCTATATCATCAGCAAGGTTTAGTCTTCCCAGCTATGTTGCTTGTGTTTCCGGTCCAGTATTTCGAACCGGCTTGACTTCTCATCTATTCTTATTCTGAAAATTACACCACGCACTTTCCTTATATCGTTGGGCACAAAAGGCCATTCGGGAGTTACATGAGCCAGTGCGCTTGCCGTAAACGGTACCATCCGGTTGAGCAGTATTTCAATTCCCTTCATCCTCTCATCTTCATCGTTTATTTCTTCAAACTTTCCCCAGCATATCACGCTTTTCCAGTTGCTTACATCCCGCAAATCGTCCACCTCAAAGCAAACATCAGGATTTTGTCGCATCATTTGCAGTTTCATGCCTTCCATAGAGTGACAGTACACATAACCATCACAATAGGCATACGATATGGGTACCACGTATACCCTCTTATTAGCATAGCAACCTATTCTTCCAATTAGTTGCCGGCTGAGCAGTTCATTAACCTCACGGTCGTTTAGGATACCCAACATAGTATTTGGTTTTGGATAAAGCTAGTGGAGCCGGGACAAAAAATATATGACCAACGTCAATTAATAACGAAAACTGATATTGCCCGCCTTTAGCTAATTAACGCTTCTTTATCAGCAAATGAAGGTTACAGTTCTACTTTTGTAATTACGTGCCTACTATTCCTAATAACCAATGTACCTGGTTGCTGAAAACCTGTATCTCCAGCATTTTATTGCTGTTTTGCCTTTGCGTGCAGGCACAGGATATTACCGGGGTGTGGCGAGGCACATTCGTATCAGGCCTTGGCGAATCGAAGCAGCGTTACAAGTACGAGGTTCAGATAGAGAATAAACCCAATAATGCTTTAGGAGGGGTAACCTATTCCTACAGGACTACCATATTTTATGGGAAATCTTCGTTGCAGGGCATTTTCATGAAGAAGGATAAATCGGTCATTATTAAGGAGAACCGGCTGTTGGACGTAAAAATCCTTGATGGTAGCGATGCCTGTTTGATGACCTGCTATTTAGATTATTCTAAAAACGGGAACGTTGAAGTTCTTGAAGGCACTTTTTCAAGCGTGAATATAAAAGACCAATCGGAATGTGGTTCGGGCAGTGTTTACCTCGAGAGGGTAGAGGAGTCTGAATTTAAGAAAGAAGACTTTGTAATTAAATACGAACAGCGCAAGAAAGCTGAAGCCGCGAAGCTTGCAGCAAAAAAAGCGGTTGCCAAAACTGCATTGCCAAAAAAAACGGTTGCATCCAAGCCTGTTGCAACTGTAAAACCTAAGCCTAAGACACCAGTGCCGGTTGCAAAAAAGCCGGTGGTTAAGCCCAGGCAACCGGTTGTAGCAAAAGCCCCGGCATCAGGGTCGAAAAAAGTTACTCAGCCCGTTATTGCTCCTTCTACAGCGGGTGTTAATAGGGAATCCATTAAGGTAGAGCCGCTTGCTCCCCCGGAGCCTTTAATAGTGCCTGAAGTAAAACAGGACATACCGGTAAAGAAAGTTGAAACACCGGGAGTGCTCAAGAATAGGGAAAACAGTCTCGTGCGGAAACTGGTAACCCGTTCAGCCGATATCAGGATCGAGCTCTACGACAATGGGGAGATAGATAACGACACCATCAGTGTTTACCATAACCATACAATCATAGTAAATAAGAAAAGGCTTAACCATGAGCCTATTGTTATTAACCTTACCGCTGCGGCCAGCCAGCCCGTTCACGAATTTGTAATGGTGGCAGAAAACATGGGCCTTATTCCACCCAATACAGCGCTTATGGTGATAACCACCGGAGGTAAGCGCTATGAGCTTTACCTTGTTTCCACAGAGGAAAAGAACGCCAAAGTCGTAATTGAATATCAGCCTTAAACAGCAGTTCTCTCTTCCGGGTTTAGCCTTTTATTAATAAATGGCACACATCTAGATATTAGTGCTGCATGTGTGGCAGGGTTTGCATCGTGATAATAATATGGTTACTAGGTTTAAATACCCAATTGAAGGCACAGATATGCCAGGGAAGCCTTGGGGATCCTATTATTAATATAACCTTCGGTTCAGGAGCTAATCCCGGGCCTTCCATGCCGGCTGCAACAACAAATTACCAGTACGTTACTACTTCCTGTCCAAATGACGGACAGTATACACTAACCAATTACACCAGTAAGTGTTTCGATAGCACCTGGTACACGGTTGAAGATCATACAACCGATGATAACGGCTATTTCATGCTTGTAAATGCAAGCTTCGATCCTGGCCAGTTTTACCTGGATACAGTGAAGGGCCTTTGCGCAGGCAGCACCTATGAATTTGCGGCCTGGCTGGTAAACGTCAAGAAGCCTGTTCTTTGCTGGGGCGCCACTACCATCATCAATCCAAATATTACTTTCACCATTGAATCCACCAATGGCTCTGTGCTGCAGAGTTACAACACAGGTGAAGTAATAGCGGGCAATACCAGCGCTGAGTGGCGGCAATATGGATTCTTCTTTACCACACCTGCAGGCATAACTGATGTAGTTGTACGGATGGTAAACAATGCACCGGGAGGCTGTGGTAACGACCTGGGCCTGGATGATATAACATTCCGCCCCTGTGGTCCAAAGGTTACTTCTTACATAGAAGGTTCCACTAGAATTGAGGATAGCATTTGCCAGGGTACTAACAGGACTTACAACCTGAAAGCAGAGGTTTCGCCGGGTTACAACAATCCAAGTTTTCAGTGGCAATCGCAGGCAGCCGATAGTAGCTGGAATGATATCACGGGTGCAAACGCACTTACGCTTAATGTAGGTATTGATTCTTCTTTCTCACCTGGTGTATATAATTACAGGTTGGTTGTGGCAGAATATGGCAATCTTGCTTCCACCACATGCCGGGTAGCTTCGCAGCAAATCAAGCTCATTGTTGTACCCGGGCCTATTGCGGATTATGGAATAAGTGGCACCAACTTCAATTGCGCAAATAACACCATAACATTTTACGATTCGTCAACAATTGCAGTGGGTACTATTACTAAATGGACCTGGGATGCGGGGGATAACACTGCTCCGGTCACGAACCCGAATAATGAGCCGTTTAAGCACGTTTTTGCCAATCCAGGTCACTACTCGGTTAAGCTTACGGTAGAATCTTCTAACGGATGCACGGCAAGTAAGGTGAAGCCGGTTGAAATTGATTCAGCAGCCAAGATCGATTTTACCTATTCTACTGTTTGCCAAAACAACTTTACTTTCTTTAATCCAACACTAACTTTCGACAGCACGGCTGATGTTGAATATCACTGGGATTTTGGTGACCCAGAGTCTGGCTCTGCAAATATTTCTGATATCAAAACGGCTTCCCATATTTTCACCCAGCTTAAACCATACACTGTTACACTTACGGCTAGCACAAATGCAGGCTGTTCAGCAACGGTATCCAAAACGATTCCTGTAGTACATCCGCAGCCACAGGCTTCTTTTGTAGCAGATTCTACCACAATATGCCAGGGCGGTAACATCCGCTTCACGAGCACAAGTAATGGCGAAGGTTCCACCGTAGCCAGCCAGTTCTGGAGTTTTGGCGATGGCAATGCCTCGTCTGAGGTAAATCCAAGTCATACCTATGCAGCTAGCGGCAACCTAATCGCATCGCTTTATGTCGTTAATAGCCTGGGATGTGTAAGTAATACATACACCGACACCATAACTGTGAACGCAAAGCCTAAACTGGATGCAGGGCTGGATGTTCATGTAATTGCAGGGGCGTCTGCCACCTTGCAGCCAAAGGTTTCACCTGATGCTTCTTCTTTTGTTTGGCAGCCGTCCACATTCCTGTCAGATGCCAATGCACAAAGCCCTGTTTGCACTCCACAGCAGGACATTTTATACCGGCTTACAGTTACCAATGCAAACGGTTGTGAAGCTTCTGATGAACTAATGGTAAGGATTTTGCAAAATATTGTTGTTCCCAACGCTTTTTCTCCTAATAATGATGGGGTTAACGATAAATGGGAAATACAAAACCTAAAGGATTATCCTTTGAACAAGATCAGAATTTTCAACAGGCAGGGGGTGATGGTGTACGAGGCATACAACTATGCAGCGCCTTGGGATGGAACTGTAAACGGTAAACCTATGCCCGTGGGGGTTTATTATTACGTGGTTGAACCAGGGCAGGGTATAAAGCCATTGACGGGCAGCCTTACCTTATTACGATAGGATTTTTATTAGACTACTATAACAGACAAACAGTGAGTACATATCTTATTAGACGATCCATTTTGTTCCTGGCGTTTGCGCCTCTGTTGTTCGCATCCTGCGTAAACACAAAAAAAGCAAGATATTTTAATGACCTGAAAAATAGCGCTTCTGCTGAGCAATACACGGAGCCGCTTATACAGGCAAACGACCAGTTAAGCATCACGGTAACCAGTATAAATCCCGAAGCAACTGAGGTGTTTAATAAACCAAACCAATCAGTTATAGCAGCTTCCAGTGGAACCGGTGTGAGCGCCATAACTACCGGTTACCTGGTGGACCAGGAGGGCAACATTGTCTTCCCAATCGTAGGCAGGGTAAGGGCTACAGGCAAAACACTCAAGCAGCTGAGCGATACTTTGGCAACCATATTGCAAGAGAAGAAGCTGATACTTGATCCAATCGTTACGGTAAGGATCATGAATTTCAGGGTTACCATTCTTGGTGAGGTTGGAAGGCCCACAGTGGTGAATGTTCCTCATGGGAAAATTTCGTTGTTGGAAGCACTGGGTATGGCTGGCGATGCCACGGTATACGCTAAACGTGACAACGTATTGTTGATAAGAGTGGAGAATGGAGAAAAAACAGTGAGAAGAATAAACTTAAACGATGGCTCTTTTGTGGCTTCTTCGCCTTACTACTACCTGAAACCCAATGATGTAATTTATGTAGAAGCTGGGAAGGCGCGCATTGCAGCCACCAGCGAACTAAGGCAGAACCTGCCGGCTATATTAAGTGGGTTATCGTTTTTGGCAATAATACTAGATAGATTAACAAGATAAGATTTATGAAGAACCAAGTTAAACCCCAGGAACCTTCTTTGATTGAGGATATCAGTCATAAGTATATCCCGTACTGGCCACTATTTGTTATACTGCTCATTCCATGTTTAGCTTTAGCATTGGCCTACCTGAAATACCGCGTTCCGGAGTACGAAGTGAAAGCGACGATCGAAGTGAAGGACGAGAAGAAAGGTATCGACGAAGACCGCATTACGACCAATATTAATATGCTCGCCACTAAGAGCGTGGTGGAAAATGAAGTTGAAATTCTGCGCTCGCGCCGGTTTATGGATTCGGTAGTACGTAGTTTATACCTGTATGCACCCATTTCGCAGGAAGGGGAGCAGAAAAGTGTTTCTGCTTATGTGTCTTCGCCTATCAACATCGAAGTGGCAGAACCTCAAAGCCTGAATGAAGTAGAGAAAACTTATTTCACCTACGACTTTAATAAGCAGCTCGTTACAGTGGGTAATAAGTCTTATCCCCTTAACCAATGGGTGTATGTTGTAAATAACAAACTCAGGTTTGTAAAGAATACAAAGTTCAGGGAGTCAACAAAAGACAAACTCTATTTCCGGTTGGTAAAGCCGCATAAGGTAACGGGTGGTTTGCTTGCTGCATTGGATGTAAGCGCAGTGGGAAAAACCTCAAGCATCATCAACATTACTTTTAAGGACAATGTACCTCCGCGCGGAGAGGATGTTGTAAATGAATTGATTTCTAAGTACAATACGGCCGGCATCGAATATAAAACCCAACTGGCTAAGAACACATTGGAGTATCTTGACAGGAGTATTGCAAGGGTAGCTGGACAACTCAACAATGCAGAAAAGAAGATTCAGGTTTATCGTGCCAGGGAAGGCGTTGTAAACCTCACGGACCAAAGCCGTTTGGTGCTCCAGAATGTTGCCATGAACGATCAGAAGCTCGCGGAACTAAACATGCAGCTTTCTGTATTAGACCAGGTAGAAAATTATGTACAGGCAAAAGACGGCGCAGCACGTATCGTTCCTTCTACATTCGGAGTAAACGATCCACTCTTGCTCAAACTGCTTGAACGCCTGTATGAAGCAGAAATACAGCATGAAAAACTTAAGCAAACAACCGGCGAAAACAATCCATCGGTAAAAACGCTCGCCAACCAGGTGCAGTCCCTTAAGCCGGCAATTCTTGAAAACATCAGGAATCATCGGGCTAGTTTGGAAGCAGGAAAAGCAAATCTTTCCAATACAAACAGTGCATACAACACAGTCCTCGGATCGCTTCCTGAAAAAGAGCGTCAGTTGGTGGATGTAAGCAGGGACCAGGCAATTATAAAAGAGACCTACAATTTCCTGCTCAACCAGCGCGAAAAAACAGCGCTCGCTTACTCTGCAAGCATTACCGATACCAAGATTGTGGATCCTGCAAGAGCTTCTGTTTTGCCGGTTAGTCCAAACAAACCGTACACCATGGGTATGGCCCTCGGTCTTGCACTTATCGGTACGATTGCATTTGTTTTGTGGCGCGATGTACTGAGCAACAAAGTGTTATTCAGGAGCGAAATTGATAGGTCCACTACCACCCCGGTAATTGGTGAGGTGTCCTACTATGGCAAGTCAAGAAAAAACCCGCTCGAAGCCTTCAGTAACCTTGCTATCCAGGACGAAATAAGGCAGATGAGCATTGCTGCTGGCCTATTAAGTAAGGGGAACACAGTTAAAAAACTTTTGATTACATCGGGTGAGGCAGGCGCAGGAAAATCCTTCCTCAGTATCAATCTTGCATATAACCTTGCACAGGCAGGCAAGAAGGTGGCTTTACTTGACATGAACCTTCGGGATCCGAAGTTGTCTTCCACGTTCAAAATGGGAGAAGCCAAAGGCATTGCTGATTACCTGGAGTCGAAAGCCACTGTCACTGAGATTACCAGGAAAACAGAATACAATAATCTTTACGTGATCCCGGCCGGGACAGTGGCAGCCAATTCAACGCCTATGCTGTTGAATGGCGGTCTTGAAAAACTAATGAATGAACTTTCCGGGGAATATGATTTCATTGTAATGGACACTGCGGCAGTGTACCCGGCAACGGATGCCTATTTACTTTCAGAATTGTCAGATGCTACATTCTATGCTACCAGGCATAGGCACACTCCAAAAGCCGCCGTTAAAAAGCTGGATGAATCTACAAGGTTGAAGCCGCTAAAGAACCTCTCTGTGGTGTTCAACGGCATTAAGGAGAGAGGAATGTTTATAAAAATGAAAGGATTCGGTTACGGATCTGCCACATAGTTTAGTCAGGGGTTTAAAAAAAGGAAGAGCCGGGCTATGCCCGGCCTTTTTTTTGTATTCATTTACTCAATTAAGATTGTAACCATTAGATTAATCCTTTAGCGGGTTCATATAGTTTACTGCGTTTCAATCCCGGCACAAACAGCATCCGGTATGTATCATTGTCCCCTGATTTCTATAGAACGCTTTACCTTGACTGAGCCAGCGGTCCCTGCATATCTATAATTATAACGGTAAAGACTCGCTCGCATTTCGGGATCATTCCTGCCTTCTGACAACGTTACATACTTATTCGATATCCGCATCTTATAGTTTGCTCCGTCTTTTCTTATATCGCTATGGCCTGCAGTTGGATCAAACCTAACCCATCCTTGTTGCTTTAAATATGCTTCTGACCAGGCATGTAAAGGATTCGCAGATACTTCATGTACCACAATTCCGAACACCGATTTAGCAGGAATACCGTTGGCTCTAAGCAGGGCAACAAACAAGTCGCTATAGTCCATGCATTTGCCAACCCCGCTTTCAAGCACTTTCTCAGCGCCGATTGCCGGATTTTTCTCATAGGAGATATGTTGCTTCACATATTCAAAAGTTTCAACTACCGTCTCGATATCTGTTTTTCGTTTTAATTGCTGAGCCACGGCAATTATCTTTTCGCTTGACGCTTCTATATTCGGCTCACTTACCAGGTAATTCGCCAGATAGAGTCCATCCGAGTTTGTTTTCAAGCTTATTGAATTGTAAATGAAAAGTTTTCCTTTCAAGACAATTTTGAAATCCTTCTCCAGATCAAAAAACCGGAAAAGAACATACGAATTGTTGCCAACTGTGTAGAAGCTATCAGGTTGTACAGAAAATGAAAGATCTTCAACCCGTTGTTTTCCATTGATTGTTGCAGGAACAACCATCCGCAGGCGTAGGCTATTGATATGTCCAACTACCTCGATTTTTAAGGTCATCTTTAGTTGTACTTCTCTTTCCTGGATCCTGGCCTGGGAAGAATCACACCTTCCTTGCTCGTCGCCTAAGCTTGTTAGGAATAAAACTGTGAAAGCAATTAGAAATCTCATGGGTTGCTGTTTTTTTATCGTTGCGGCCAAATGGCGGTATAACGTTTCAGAACAGTGCTTGCCAGCATAAATTTAATTACTGTTTGCCATTCGGTAAAGGATCTACCTGATTTATGGGATAAGAGCCTATTTGCTATAGGAGGCGGGCTTTATGAATGTTTATGCGCCGTCGAACGATCAGATTTAAGTGGTCAGTACCGTGCAGACAGCAATTAGCTCCTTTTAACTAGTCGTTATACCCTTTTTAACAAATGAGGGCTGAATGAGTGAAAATCCGGTAAGACCGTCTCTTTTTTTCACACTTAAGCCTTCATTTTCAGAACAAAATGCCAACAGATTGCTAAAGGCTTAAATGACGTCAATGTTAAAACAGCCATTGTAACTGTTCGGAAAATTTTGCTTTCTTCTGGATTTTTCTCATCATCAACCGAGAAGTGCACGGGGTTTGCCTTACCTCTATCGTACGACGAAAGAAGACAGGATTTAAGTTTAGATGATTACGGTAGTAGAAAAAATTAAAAAAGTGTATTATGAAAGGAAATGTTTACGAGTGGTACGTAGTTTACACAAAGCCCGGAATGGAGAAGAAGGTTGCTGGCTCATTACAGAAAAAGAACATTGAAGCTTATTGTCCGGTAAACAAGGTTGAAAGCAAATGGTGGAAGTTTAAAAAAGTAACTGAGCAACCCATATTTTCTTCTTACGTTTTTGTAAGGACCAGCGAAGCCGAGATCAAAACGCTCAGGCAAGTTCAGGGAGTGGTTAATGTTCTTTACTGGTTGGGCAAGCCTGCTGTAGTACAAGACTATGAGATAGGCAGGATCAAAAACTTCCTTACCACCCACACAAATGTGAGTGTTCAGAAGACTGCAGTTTCTTATAGCTACTCAAACAGCACCAGCCAGGTCTTCGGCTCTAAAGTTGAGCTTCCTACACTTGGTTATGCCATGGTAGCTAAAGAAGAAGCAACTGCACCAGTAATTACAATGCACGAGGCAATGCCTATGGAACAACAGCAATTATCAATTGCAGGTTAGTCTCGCTCATTATAAACTTAAACTATGTTCTCTCTTCTGCTACTTGTAGCTAAAAGGAGAACATAGTTTTTTTAAATAACAGCCGGTATCAATATGAGCTTTGCAGACGGAACCAGGAAGCGGACTTTATCAAACTTTCTCTCACTATCAGTATTACAGCTAGGCAACTATGTGTTGCCAATGATTACGCTGCCTATCATCTCCCGCATTATTGGCCCGGAAAACTACGGAGCTATTAACTATGCCTTTGCATTTGTTGGTTACTTTATCATGTTTATTAATGCAGGCTTTGACCTTTACGGTACAAGATTAATTGTATCGTACAACGGCGACCAGGAAAAGATCAGCCAACTCTTTAGCAAGATAACATTCGCCAAAACCTACAGCCTGTTGATAGCAACGGTTGCATTTAGTATAGCAGTGGTGGCCATTCCACAGGTTCGGGAATATTGGCTGGTTCACGTATTTACTTATCTCATGTGTGTAGGTTGGGTATTAAACCCCAGCTGGTTTTATAATGGTATGCAGGACGCAAAGCGATATGCAATGTTCAGTTTTGTGTCTAAAGTGTTGTTCTCAGTAGCAGTTGTATTGATGGTTAGAGAAAAAGGCGACTATCTCTACCACCCTCTTATCACGAGCGTGGCCCACATCCTTGTGTCCTACATTTCGTTTCGGTGGGCTATAAAGAAGTTCAACGTCAGGCTGGTATGGGTAAAGTTCAAAGATGTTATTCAAACGCTGAAGGAAAACAGTAATCTTTCTCTTACCTGGTGGATTACTAATCAATCTTCATCTAGTGGAATCATCATAGCAGGCTTTCTCATCAGTGCGGCAGCTTTAGGTAATTATTCAGCAGCATTGCGCATGGTGATGATTGTATTGTCCGTGGTTTCGATGCCTTTGAATACGGTTCTCTTCCCGGTGATTGGCAAATCATTTTCTTCCGGAAAGTCAGAAGGGCTGGAGCAGGTAAACAGGATATTCCCTTATTTGTTTATACTGGCCGGCGCTATGTGCCTGGGCACCTGGCTGGTGGCCGAGCCGCTTATGTTGCTATTCTTTGGCGATCAGTTCGCTGACTCGATCCCGCTGCTTAAAATAATGAGTCTTGTCTTGTTGTTTTCAACCATTAATGGAGCTTTTGGCCAGCAGGTAATGCTCAATCTGAAAAAGGATAAGGCATATACACGTTTTATATTGGGAGGTTTTCTTTTAAATATAATGCTTCTTGTATTGTTGATTCCCGTTTATGGCGCCATGGGAGCAGCCATTGCTTGGCCCGCGTCAGAACTCGTTGTATTCTGTTGTTACCTTGTTTATTTCAGGCGGCAAAATTTGCGGGTATTTCAATACGAATATTACCGACCCAACTTCATTGTTAGTAATGCGGCAAAGCTTTTGTCTATACGGAAGAAAGCTTTATAGCACCAAATCATCGTTATGTTCTATTTCGTAAAGAAGCCGGTATGGCTTAGGAAATTTTATGGAGATGCCACCTGGCAGGTAGCAACTACGGATAAGGTTTTGTACCTGACTTTTGATGATGGCCCCGACCCTGAAGCTACTCCATTTGTGTTGGAGCAGTTAGAGAAGTACAACGCGAAAGCAACTTTCTTCTGCATCGGCAGGAATGTTGAGCAGCATCAACAACTGTTTGCGGAAGTTGTGTCACAGGGGCACGCTGTGGGCAACCACACCTATTCCCATATTGATGGATGGAAGACGAACAACAAGAAATATTTTTCTGATATCGCCACGGCTTCTTCGCTTATACAATCCGACCTCTTCAGGCCGCCCTATGGGCATGTTACCTGGAGGCAGGTTAACCTTCTTAAGAACAATGAGCAGCCGCTTCGTACTTTTTTATGGAGCGTATTAAGTGCTGACTTTGACGAGAATACACCTGAGGAAAAGTGTCTTTACAACGTTACCACTCATGCCGGCGAGGGAGATATAGTCCTCTTCCACGACAGTAAAGGGGCAATGAAAAACCTTCGGTATGCACTTCCGAGAGTGCTTCAACACTATACACAGCAAGGCTTCCGGTTCCAGGCTTTACCCCAGGTACAGCCTTAACTGGCAGCAGCTTTGCTATTAACAGGATAGAAACAGTGAGTTAAGAGATATGCGAGCAACTTCCATCAACATTCCACAGGATTATTTGCAGAAACCGGCGTATAGTTATACGGGGCCGCTTGTGGGATTCATTGTAGGCGAACTCAACCTGTTCTTCCTGCTGTTTCCTTTTCCCAGCTTCTTTGTAACGTTTGGTAAATGGATCAACTTCACGGGGTTAACAAATTCCATCACCTCTGTCATGGTGCTGGTTTCATTGGCTTACCTGGTGGTAACTGTCCGTAAGTTCCGCATTAGCTGGGCAATGGCAAGTACAATGTTCATTCTATGTGCTTACCTTATTCTTTCTTACACCTGGGTTGACGGGCCCATGAAGGACGATGCAAGGGCATACATCATGCGCACAGTGCTCACATCTTTGCAATGCCTAGCCATCGTAAAAGTATTTTTCGAAAAGGGAGAGGAGCATGTATTTGATGTGCTAAAACGCATTGCAATTATTATATGTATTCTTAGTACTTTATCAATCGCTATTTTCCCTGCTGAGTCTAGCTGGGATGTGGATGATACTGGCAGAAAACAGGCTTTCTTTTCCTCGCCAAACAATCTCGGCCAGTTCTTGTCATTTGCTTTTCTTATTATCAATTTCTATAAGCGCACAGAATTCAAGTGGTATATAGTTGTATTGCTAAATGCTATGATTGTTTACCAGGTGATGGGCTGTGACAGTAAAACATCTCTCACGGGTGGTTTATTGTGCTTTGCTCTGTTTCATTTAAGGTTCCTGATAAGACCTTTTCTCATATTTGTTGTGTGCGCTGGTATGTACCTTCCTTATTGGACAAAAGCATTCGCGCCGGGCGAAGCGGAAAAAATAGAATTTGCTGAAAGGGATATGACGTTTACCGGCCGAAGCGACGTATGGCATATCATGATCAATGATCAAACAGATTATGGGAAGAAACTCCTGGGCTTTGGCGGTGGCGGATACTGGGGCGAAAAAGACTATCACCCAAAGTCAAGAATGACGGAACTGGATTGGGAGCCTCACCAGGGGCACAATGGCTACCTCGATATCCAGTTGATGGGAGGCGCAATTGGGTTGATACTGTTGATAGTATTTCTCTATCACTACTTCACTAACATATTCAAGGTGCTGAACAATGAGAACATTTTTATGTTGTTCATGTCCGTCATCTTTTGCATAAACAATATTACGGAGTCAAGCTTCTTCAGAACCAAGCACTTCTTTTATGTCTTGCTGTTGCTCATCTTCTGGTATACTAATCTAAAAGCGGTGAGCTTACAGCGAAAGGCAAAAGAAGAAGATGACGAGGCTGCTGAAGAACAATTGGAGACGGCAACCGACAATTCAGGTTATAAATTAAAGACAATATGAAAGGGATATCTGCAGTAGTAGCAACATTAAACCGCAAGGACGAGTTGGAACGGTTGTTCTGCTCCATTCTTGATAACGATATTAAGGAGCTTGAGCTCGTTATAGTTGACCAGAATACAAATGGCTTGATAGATGGCCTTATTGCCTCTTACCGGGACAGGCTGGACATCAACCATATTAAAATGACTGAAGCAAATCAGAGTAAAGCAAGAAACCTGGGTGCGTCACACGCTAAATACCCGGTTATTTGTTTCCCTGACGATGACTGTTGGTACGACAGCCGTTCCCTTCAGCATGTCCAAACTTACTTTGAGGCTAATGAAGACACAGACTTATTGGTCATCAACTGGAGGCAGAATCCGATAGTGCACAACGACTCATTTCCGTTAACAAAAAAAGAGGTATTCACATTCCGGTCTGTTGGGTATGTTACCTATGTCCTGTTCTTCAATAAGGGCGTTTTTGCTAAGCTAGGTGGATTCATGGAAACCATTGGTATTGGCAAATTTATAGGCGGAGGAGAAGACTCTGAATTAACCTTTAGGGCAATCAGTAACAACCTGAGAGTTTATTACCATGCAGGTATTCATGTGCATCATAAATATATTCCGGTAACCAACAGGGATCTGCCGGTGATACGGGCAAGGCAACGTGCCATGGGTTTGATGTATGCAAAGTATGATATACCGCGCTACGTAGTATTGAAAGGACTAACAGCACCTTTGGTAAAGGCGGCTTTTTGTATGAATATCAAAAAGGCGCGCGAGTACTATAATATGTTTCTTGGCCGGAAGGAAGGCTATATCTATGGCTTGAAAAACCGCGCGAACGAAAGTGGTGCATTAATTTATTCATAACCTGCAGAACACGATACATGGAAAAAAACTACTTAATCTACACAACAGTTACTGTTTGGGACGAGCCTCCCCGCGCACGCCACCAGGTGGCAAACGAACTGAAAGAAGATGGTGTTGTTTATTTTGTTGAAACAAACAAAGTGGGTAAGCCACGCATCGAGTTGCGTAAGGCTGAAGATAATGTAGTTGTTATAACGCCCTACTTTCCGGTCGTGTACAAAGCAAGGTATCGCACGCCTGTTTTAAATGAGATCTATCACAAATGGTTGTTGAAGAAGATTAAACAGCTGGAAGTTGATTTTGATATAGTAGTAACCTTTGACTATACAGCGCCGGGCATCCACGACTATTTTGATAATGTATTATTCTATTGTGTTGACGATAATGTAGGGAGTGGAAATTTTAATCCTTTCTTTATTAATTATTACCACACACGAACTGAAGCAGCGGTAGCCAGGAAAGCAAAGGTTTGCATTTGTTCATCAGATTATATGGGTAAGAAGATTGGCGCTTATAACCCGAATACCTATGTAGTGCCACTGGGGGCTCCGCAAATTGACGTGGGCGGCCTGCAACTAAAAGAGAAACAAGATCAACTACCTACCTTAGGCCTTGTAGGCTATCTTGATCAAAAAAATGTGGACATGAACCTCATCTGCCAGTTGATGGAGAAGTTCAGGTTAATATTCATAGGACCTGTAAGTGAGGTTAACAAAGAGAAACTAGCTATCTATCCTAACGCTGAGTTTGTTGGACCTAAAACCGGAGAGGCGCTTTACGATTCGCTTCGCCGGGCCGACGTATGCATTGCGCCATACGATCCGGCAAAGCTCAACAAAGGGGCAACACCTAATAAGTTATGGCTATACCTTGCATTGGGCAAACCATGCGTGGTAACCAATATGCCAAACATAGCCAACTGGGACCTGGGTGATAAACTGGTTTACAGGTGTGAAAACAAAGACTTTATTCAACGATGCTTAGACGCTTATTGCGACGACAATCCGGAGCTTGCCCTGGCGCGTGTGGAATTGGCCAGGAACAACAGTTGGAAACATAGGGTTGAACAGGTGAAAAACTTGTTTTACAGTAAGGTGGATGCTCCGGCAGCTCCGGGAGCGTTAGCAGCTTAACAGGGGCTTTGGATAATTCTATAGTGCGCTTGATCCGTACAGGCCTTCCACC
>JAEZDR010000188.1 GCA_023433265.1 Bacteroidota bacterium
GCATCGTACCAATAGGCGTTAACATTGCCAAGCATCATGAAAACGCCGGTGAAGAAAAGCCACACATAACCCACTAGCAATAACACGGCTGAATACTTGTGCTGGCCGGTTTTTTTAACCGACTTAAGTGCCATATCAAACCTCAACAACCAAAGTGCGGTGAGTGATATGCCCGCTGCCATAATGATGTTTCCATACCAATGAAAGGGGAGGAATACGCCTATGAAAGAAACACCCAGGAAGAGGATGAGATAATTGATTTTTTGTTTGCTGATATTCAGGAAGCGAGTAAGTTCCAGGCGTTCTGCAGTGATGAGAAGCAGCAAATAGCTGATCCAAAAACTTATAGCAGCAGGGTAGCTTTGGGTTTGCATCAATACGATGTTACCCGCTAACAGCGACGCGGCACTGATGATGAAGATGAACTGGTAAAGCTCTTTATGCTTGAGGTAAAGGCTCAGCACTATGCCCAACAGGCCCAGGCTGCCAGCAATAAGGAGCGCTTGCGCTGCCAATGGCATATTAAGCAGGAAGAAAATAGCACTGCTTGCATTTACCAGCGGTATAATAAAAAGCAGGCGGCTGTTGTAAGCAGCCACCCGCTCTAGTATAATTACCGTTGTAAGAAACGAACCAATCATTACAGCCCCGTGATGGCCTGCAGCTGACTGCAAGGGTAAACTCCATCCCATTCTTAGCCATCCGCCAAAGACAGCGGTGAGCAGCGATATGAGAACAAACGGGATGATGGATGCTCGGTACAACCTAAGATCTGGAATTTGTTAATTACTATTTGTTACTCATGTAAGCCTTCTGCAACTCAAGTACTTTAGGGAACAGGATATTGTTCTCAAGGTGTACGTGAATGTGTAGGTCATCTTGTAAATCATTCAGCTTGGCATAAAGTAGCTGGAAGCTGTTGCATGCACCTTGTGGCGGTGTGAAGTCATTGGTAAGCTCAGCTATCTGCTCAAGTATTTCGCCTGCATGGTCATGGTCAGATTCCATCATGCCAATCACCTTGTCAATCGCACTTGCATCTAAAGCATCATATTTTTTGTTGCGTATAGCTGCAGATATTTGCTTAATGAAGGGAAATAAAACTTCTTCCTCACGCGCGAAATGCGCTTTCAACTCAGCCTGAAGTTCTGTTACAGCACTGTGCAGTTGGATCAACTCTGGGTAGTGCGCACCATGCCTGGCTGCTACTTTTTCTGTAAGCTGCGTTATCATTTCTTCATTATCGTAGTAATAAAGATGATGCTGGTTGAAGATGTAATCGGCAAGGAAATCAGCATTCCACTCCTGGTATTTGTTCTTATCAGAAGCGGCAACATTGTCTTCTTTTTTCAACTCTTCCTGTACGGCGCTATAATCAAGACCTTTTTCATCGCAAACGCTCTTCAAGGTTTTCTTTCCACCACAGCAAAAGTCTATGCCCAGCTTCTTCAACCGTGCGGCTTTGCGAATGTCTTTGGCTACAATTTCACCTACGGTGATATTTTCTGAGTTGTCGTTCTTGCGGATACGCACACGCCAGTTGATTGGACCATTCTCTACGTAATCAAAAGTGAAAATAGGCCCACGGGTAGCCAGCATTTCGTAATAAAGCGGCTTTGGATCGTGGTCGTTAAGGATGTCGAACTGTTCGCCGCCCTGTAAACCATCGAACCATTGAAATATGGTAGAATGTTTAAGCCGTGGCTCTAAGAGCGTAACGTGCAAAGTGCGTGTCTCAGTTGTTGTAAGGGTTTGCATATTTGTGTATTTTATATGATTTGTATGACTGTGTAAGTGTGCTTGCAAAAAGTGCAGCAGCAGAAACGAAGAGCAATACTGCATTGTAGAATAAGGCAGGTTGCATATCGGGAATGCTGATACTGGAAACTGCAGAAAGTCCCTGGAGACCGAGCAAAGCTTCATTCAGCAGCACGGCCAGTATGAACATATAGATAAATGATTTTCGTGCAGGGCTTTCGTCAGTTAATACCTTTGATTGCAACAATTCTGCAATCAGGAACAAGCTTATGAACACCAGGAAAACCAGGTGCAGATACCCTACGACTATGGAACGGTAACCGAATACGAGGTGACTCAGGCCAGTATGTGCGCTCATTGCTTGTAACAATACCTTCAGTACATAGGCAGAGAGCGAGACGCTCATCAAGACAATGCCCGCTGTTGAGTATTGCTTCATTATGAGAGGCCAGTTGTTATATATTATTCTTGTAAATAGAATTACCGCAATAACTAGCACCACAGCTGAAATAACATTTGAGACAATGACTGCGGGTATGACGGTGCGGGTGAGCAGCGTAAGTAAATAAGCGGGCCCGGCAATGAGCGCGAGCATCCAGAAAAAGCTTTTAAGATATTTATGGTTCAGCCCCTGCCTGCAAAGGTTAAAGAACAACAGCCCTAATACAGAGAAGCTGAAAAAGCCATTGTATTGAAAATGAAGAAACCAATAAAGAGCATTATGGTTGTAATAGGCATGCGTGTTCCCGGTCACGGAGAGGTAGCCTAAGGCATAGGGCCCCAAAGAAGATACAACGAGAAATATCAAAGCTGCCTTAATGAACAGCTTAGGATATTTTGGTGCGGCAGACTGAGAAAGATCTTTCGAGACGCGGTAGGCAAAGTAGTAATTTATAAGGATGGAAGCTGTAGAGAAAACAATGGAAGCAGCCTTGTATCCTTGCAGCAGGAAGCTCACCATCATGGCGTAGTTTACTATGGCTGACGTAAAGGTATAGGTATTCCAATGCGACGCCTTCTTTTCATAACCACCAAGGAATTTATCTATGACCAGCACGTTTAATAAAAAACCGACCCACCCCGCGAATGCAAAATGCGAATGAGAGTGCAAGAGATTGCGCTGATCCAGGAAGGGTATATAGTACACCATATTGTAGCGCAGCAATACGCCAAGCAGTGCAACCAGCGCTAGGTTAAATAAGGACAGTTTGTACCAGGTAGATTTTTTGATCATCGGGAAAGCAATTTTAGAAAGATAGCTAAGGGGTGGTTATGATTACAATCATGCCAAAGCATTAAATGACAATGGATTTACATTTGGGTGTGTTGTTACAAGTATACGGGATTTAAAATGCTTAAAAAAACACCCTGTTAAGTACTTTCCCGGCGGGAATTCCCATTAACCTGAGGCTGCTAAATAAAATGGCCAATAAATAATATTACCTTGCAATTCTCAACCTTATACCATGGGTTCAATGTTGTTAACTGTTATTAGGCCGCTTGTAAGAGGATGGTTTTTTTCTTTCATCATTTTGTTTTCTCTACCTGCTGCCGCCCAACAAGCAAATCTGTTTTCCGGGTACTATTTATCATTAGAGAACGACACGATTAGAGGAACGTTTTCTGACTATAAAGAATGGTCAAAAAGTCCATCTAAGGTAAAGTTCCTAACGTCTGCTGGCAAAGAAGTAATACTGATCCCTACAGAAGTTAAAAGTTTTTTCATTGAAGGCTATGAAAGCTATTTATCGTTTAACGGGAAACGACTAATAAATCCTATACTGGATGAAGAGTTGTACCGCGTGGATGGATATCTGCCGTCCGATGATATATTGGGAGACACCTCAATATTTATCAGAGAAATAGTAGCTCTGAAAAGTGTGGCATTATACGAGTTAAACGATAATCGCAGGTGGAACTACTTTTTAAAGAAAAATGATTCATTGGTTGAATTGGTATATAAAAAAACTGTAGATGGATTAAAGATTTCAGAGCTTCCCGAATACAGGAGACAACTCAAGCAACTATTTAATAATGAAGTAGCTGAAAACAACCTTAGCAAAGAGGTTGAGGATTTGTCTTACCAGGAGAAGTCACTTGTTCGTTTCCTCGAAAGATTACTGAACCAAAAAAGCATTAAAAAAAGCAGGTTTCCCAATAAATGGATTATTTCTGCCGGTGTAGCCAACATTACTTCCCGTGGAACCAACTCCAGACAAGACGTTAACCTTACACCTACAAGTTATGCTAACAAGGTATCGCCAGTAGTAACCGTGGCTTTCTTCTTTTCACCAGACAGGAATTTTGGTAGGTATTTTTTATCGCCTTCCGTATCTTTTTATACCTACTCCACAAATGGTTCTGCGACAAATAAAGATTACTACGTTACTGTAAACTATAAAGCAAATGCTTTCTCAACTGCGCTGAAAGCAGGAATGAACTTTCTTAATAAAGGAAATACACGGAGCTACATTTCCGGGGGCGTTGGATACCTACATATCATTAAAGGAAAGGAATTCCGGAATGTTTACAAACATGATGGTTTTTTGTTTATGCAACAGGAGGCCGCTTTAAGGAGCATGACTTTATTTGCTGAAGCTACCGTGGGGACGATCATTAAAAATCGCTTTAGTGCAGCCCTATCGTGGTCGCCGCCGTTCAACATAACCCAATACGCGTTACGGTCAACAAAAATTTCGCTTTTACAACTTCAATTAGGCTATAACATAGGCAAAAAATAGCGGGGCAATAGGACCTATTTTTTGAACCTCTAGCTGCTACCCTGAGAAAGCTTGCTTAGACGGTTTGTCCGGTTTCAAAGGCTTTGCCGATTGAAACTTGGGCTGAATATCCGTCAGCTGTTTAAGATCAGGATTTCATTCCTCTAAAATGCTTATATTGCCATACAACAAAAAACCGATTGCCATGACATCCCGCCAAATTTTAAACTTCCTCAACTCAGATGAGGCGAAGAATGCAAAAATTACCAAGCTTAGTTTCACCAATGGTGAAATGGTGAAAGTTTTCTTCAATCGCAACGACCAGATTAAAGAACTAGCGGATGATAACGTTTGGCGTGCTATGACGGCCGACCACGTTCACTCCCTGATGGAGTTTGATGGAGAAAACCTAAAAAGCATTACGATAGAAAATATCAGCACCGCATTAGCCAAATAGGGTGCAAAAATGCATTGATATCATCCCGGCCTTAGGCCGGGTTTTTTTATTAGCGTAATTGGGCTAATAAGGCAAGGGTGGTACAACCCGGAACAAAAAAAAGAGATGGTGCAACGGCACCATCTCTCTCTTTTGATATAAAAAGTAAAATTAATAGAAGTTTCTCCTATTGTCCTTCACTTTAGCGCTTTTTCTAAGGGCATCCATAGAACGGTACCCAACTTGTCCCTTCATGTTTGAAACAGTGCTTTGACGTGTTGCATTGAAATCGGTACTAAGTGAAGCTTTAGCCGCAATACCTTCTCCACGTATAACAAACACACCGGTAGCCCCTGCTATAGCAGGAGAAACTTTATTTTGCAGGTTTTTGTTGAAAGCAGCACCCTGAACTTTTGGCTCGTTTCCAACATTGGGGAAGAAGCCTGAGAAGCTGAGGCTATCAGCACGCTGTACCTGCATTCCAGATGCCTGTGCTACAGCTTCCAGCGAGTTGCCTTTCATCTTGTTCAAAATCTGTTTTGCCTTCTTTTCATTCCTAATGAAATGTTCAACCATAGGCCTTGCAGATTGAACGCTCATTATGCCCGGCTCATTAATGTTTGTGATGACTGCAACAATAAAGCGATCACCCATTTCCATTGGCTCAGAAATTTCTCCTACTTCATTTGAATAAACCCAGCGGACGAGTTCCCTGCTGCTACCCAGCGCACCCACGTTGTAATCAATTTCCTTGATGTCAGATGCAGTAAGGGTGCTTAGTTTTTGGGCGGCTGCCTTTGCTTCAAACGATTTCAAATCCTTAACATCGGCGGCAAACTTTTGTGCTTCGCTGTTAGCAGTACTTACGGTTTCCTGGCTAGCCAAAATGGGTTTGGAAAGGTAGGCTACTTTAAAAGCAGGTTGGATGTTCTTTTGATCCATTACTTCTATATAGTGGTATCCGCTATAAGCCTGGTTATCTACTTTTACTACTTTCTTTTCACCTTTGCTACCATAAAACGCAACTTCAGCAAACTCCTTGCTTAGGCCGGGGAATTGGGAAGAAGCAAATTCGTACTCACCACCTTTCTCTTTGCTGCCGGCATCGTCGCTATACTGCATTACCAGCGCTGCGAAGTTTGCGCCGCCATTGATGGCAGATTGAATGCTATCGATTCTCGCTTTGGCAAGGCTATCTGATACTCCACCCTCTCCTGTTTTAATTAAAATGTGACGAACCTTTACAGAATCAGGAAGCGTTCTTCTGCCCACTAATTTAGCAACTGTATAGTTGGTACCATCTACGTAAGGGCCAAATGTTTGTCCATCCGCAAGCGATTTAATGACATCACTATTGGGACCCGAAAAGTTGCTACTGGTAACAAAAGCATCTTCGTACGGTTTCTCGGTTCCTTTGGTTCCAAGGAAGGCTTTAACATCGGATGTAGACTCGAATTCCGGTTTTAGGTCGTACACCTGCCTGTAAGCAGCGAGGCTATCTTCACGGCTTGGTGAGGCATTAAATGAAACGTAAGAAATGCTACGTGTTTCTTCTTTTGTTTCAAACTCCTTTGCATTCTTCTTCATGTAAGTCCTGATTTCATCATCGCTCACAGTGAAGCCGGTATCAGGTAAAGAAGTGTAAGGAGTATAGACGTAGCTAACGTTAGCTATAGCATTGTTGTCTGTTTCATTTTTTTCAGCCATCCACTTCGGAATGTAAATAGCCTGGGTAATGAGGGTTTGGTACTTCGCCCTGAGCGATTGATCGATTGTAGGCTGAATGTACACATCCCATACCTGTTGAACCTGTGGATCGTTAGGGCGCTTTTTCATTTCGGCAAACTGTTGCCTGGCTTTCGCTGCATCATAGACGCCGGTGTTAGGGTCGGTGAAGCTTTGTTGCATCCATTGAGGAGGGTTAGCACCGAATAATACCTCGTTAAGTTCCTTGCTTGTAAACTTAATACCAAGGTTATCGTACTGCTGGTGGAGCACTTTCTCCTCTACCATCATGTTCCAAACATTGGGAACGAGTTGTTCGCGGGGAATCTGGCCTCCGTTCATGGTATTGATTAAGTCCATTCGGGCCTCATAGTCCTTCTGGTCTATTTCGTCGCCGTTTACTGAACCTACTGATGTTTTGTTGCCGAAAATGCTACCCCTTCCGATAGAGGCATCCTGCAGAATGAAGGCAATAAGCGCTAACGCGATGATTCCAAAAACTATCCACGCACCCTTGTCGCGAATACTCTGAATAACTGACATACTATATATACATTTACATAGGTGCTACCAAAGCTTCGCTGCTTTTCTTTGGGATAGGGCACCAGTTTACAATAAGGTGGGCAAATTTAGGGGAATCTTTTATAGGCTTGGCAGGAATCCTTATAATAACCGGGGTATCCCAAGGTCAGGCTTCGGGCTACGAGTTCCCGGTTCATTAAGCTCCTTGGGCAAGGTATAAGCAGCTGTTATATACATCCACAC
>JAEZDR010000037.1 GCA_023433265.1 Bacteroidota bacterium
AGTCAAACCCTTTGAAGATGCCTTCGTTGTTGAAACAAAATGCTGAACCTACAAATCTTGATTTACGGGTAACAGAATAGAAAGCACCAATACCGACAATCAATTCATTGTTTGTTGGTCTGTTTAACCGCCAGGGAACTCCACCTAATTTTGCCAACATGGCTATTTCAATGTGTGGCAGGAATGTATTGAAATCGTTGTTATAGTTGCAAGCGCCGGTGAAGTTGACCACCTTGCGCCGGTTTAACGTGACCAGTGCAGGCCGGTTCAAACTGACCACCTGGGGCCGGAGCAAATTGACCACTTAATAAGGAGGTTTTAGTTCATGTTGTCAGGAGCCTTATGTTGGATTTTAAACCAACATGAATGGCAAATAACCCGATCAGCATGATTAAGATCCGACAGATTCTTCGTTTGCAAAGCCAAGGATTGAGTAAGCTTCAAATAGCTGCACAAACTGGAATAGCCCGCAACACACTTAAGAAGTACATTAAAGAATTTACTTCCTCCGGATTAAGCTTTGAAGAGATCAATGAACTCAGTGATAAAGAACTGGAGGATTTGTTTGTAAAGCCTGAAGACAGGCCCCTCAACGAACGCCTTCAAATATTATTCAGTCTTTTTCCAGCCATTGAAAAAGAACTGAAAAGAAAAGGAGTTACCCGCCAGCTACTCTGGAAAGAATATAAAACCAATCATCCTGATGGTGTGGGTCTGAGTCAGTTCAAACATTATTTTTCCCAGTGGAAAGCGCAGGTAAATCCCACCATGCACATGGAGCACAAAGCAGGTGATAAACTCTATGTGGATTTTGCAGGAGATAAACTTGAGATCATTAATGAACAAACAGGTGAAATAAAACCTGTTGAAGTTTTTGTTGCTATTCTTGGAGCAAGCCAGTTGACATATGTGGAAGCTGTGATGACGCAGCAAAAAGAGGATTTTATTTTTGCCTGCGAGAATGCACTGCATTACTGTGGCGGAGTGCCCGCAGCTATTGTTCCCGATAATTTAAAATCAGCCGTCAGCAAAAGCAGTAAATACGAGCCTACGCTCAATGAGACCTTTGCTGATTTTGCAGAACACTATGGAACAACTATTCTTCCTGCAAGAGCCTACCGGCCACGAGATAAAGCACTGGTTGAAAACGCTGTGCGGATCATCTACACACGTATATATGTAAAAGTAAAAAGGCAACAATATTTTACGCTGCAGGATCTGAACGCTGCTATACTTACAGCTTTGGAAGAACATAATAATGCACCACTCAGAGGACGTAATTACAGCCGCCGGCAACAGTTTGATGAAGTGGAAAGAAATGTACTGATGCCACTGCCTGAACTACGTTATGAACTAAAAAAGCATCAATATGCAACGGTTGCAAAAAACGGTCACGTTGGACTCAGTGCCGACAAGCATTACTATAGCGTTCCCTACCGGTTTATTGGAAAGAAGGTAAAGCTGTTATACTCCAGAAGCAGTGTTGAGATTTTTTACAACTACGAACGTATTGCCCTGCACGAGCGCACCAAAAGTGCTTATCGCTACACCACACAGAAAGATCATATGGCTTCAACACACCGTTTTGTAAGCGAGTGGACGCCGGAGCGGTTCACATCCTGGGCTGCAGGCATACATGAAGATGTAAGGTTGTATGTACTCAAAGTACTGGACCGAAAGCAACATCCCGAACAAGCATATAAGTCTTGCATGGGCATACTTGGCTTTGCAAAAAAAGTAGGCAATGACCGGCTGATAAAAGCTTGCCAGCGGGCACTCGGCTATGGAGCCTACAATTACAAAACCATACAGAAGATACTGGAAAGAGAACTGGATCTAAGAGACACGCCGGACGAAGCTGACCAACTGCAGATGCCCTTCCATGACAACATACGCGGAGAAAACTATTATCAATAACTAAAACCAAAAACAATGAATGAATCAACACTTGACAAAATGCGAAAGATGAAACTCTTTGGCATGTACCGGGCTTTTAAAACCAATCTTGAGGACAATACAGGCGAAAGCTTTACTCCCGATGAAATCATAGCACACCTCACAGATGCCGAATGGGATGAAAGACAGGGACGATCCATTGAACAAAAAATAAAGAATGCCCGCTTCCGTTACAAAGCAGCGCTTGAAGATCTGAACTATAGTACGAACCGTAATATTGATAAAAACCAGATCATGCGTTTTGCCGACTGTAGTTTTATAGACAAAGCAGAATGTATACTGATCACCGGAAGTACCGGTATCGGCAAGAGCTATATTGCCTCTGCACTTGGACAACATGCCTGCGGCATGGGATACAAAGCTGTTTATTACAATCTTCCCAAGCTGTTTACCAAACTGAAAATGAGTAAGGCTGATGGCTCATACCTGAAAGAGATAGCGAAAATAGAACGGCAGCAACTGCTGATACTTGACGATTTTGGTCTGCAACCTTTTGATGCACCCAGCAGGCTTGCACTGATGGAACTGATAGAAGACAGGCATGGAAAAGGAGCTTTGATCATCACATCTCAAGTGCCGGTAAACAAATGGTATGATATCATTGGAGAACAAACTATTGCAGATGCCATACTGGACAGGATCGTTCACAATGCTCACAGGCTGGAGCTAAAAGGTGAGTCAATGAGAAAAAAAAGAGCAGCAGAAAACTAAACCCAAGTAACTAAATTTGAAAAAGTAAACAGCATCAAAATTGTTAACCCTGATATACCTGAACTACCAAATCTTCGCCAGCAAAACAGGTGGTCAATTTGCCTCGGCCTGAGGTGGTCAATTTAATCGGCGCTTCCACTTCAGAATCCTCAGGAAAGCTCGATCTCACTTCTTCCAGGCTAAAAGAATGTCGTCCTTTCGAGGAAAGGTTGTCAACCCATTCTGATATTGAAAGTGAACTAATCAAGAGTAAAATTTTGCGTAAATTATCTAATTTTGATAACTTTTGCAAATAATTGCTTCTGTTTTATAATGTACGCAGAGTTATCCACCCCTTGGGGGAGAAATAATTTGTGCAAAATAAAATATTTGTCAACGTTGTGTCAAGGTCAGTGCATGAGCAAGGGTTTGTGTCAGTGAAGCCCCGCAACGCAGACGGTGGTACGCAAGGCGAGCAAAATGATTGGCAGCGGGTGGACTGAATGCGACCGAAATGAATGTAGGACGTAGTGTAGCGGAATGGAACCCAGTGAGTATTGTAGCGTTGCTTGCGAGAGGATTTGTGCAGCCTTGTAGTCATGCTTTGTGTTGTAGGTCAGGCTGCCAAGCCTTGCAGCAAATAGTCGGGCTACGAACGTGGTGTAATGTAGCGGAACGAAGGACGAAATGAATGAGGTGGCATGAAGGACACAGGAGCTGCCGTGACGACTGCCGTATGAGCTGCAAGCAGTGTGACAAACTGCGTAGCGTAGCGAAGCACCCGAAGGGCATTGTCAGCTTTGCCAATACCATACAAGTTTAATAAACAGCTTATTGGCAATGCTGCAATGGTTTGGCGCATCTGCTTGCCATTATCCACATTTTGTTGCTTTTATCTGCACTGCTTTGCACTGGTAAAACGCTGAAACCATTGATAATACTGCATTTCAGAGAATAAGGAAGAATGATGATGAATGAAAATAAGTCCCGTCCGGTCCGCAAAAGCTCCTCAATGAGGGGCTTTTTTGTTTGAAATGCACTAAACCCACGGCATTTTCCCGCAAAAACTGGCAATTCTGAATCGTTAAGCTAGGTGCCTTATAACCCAATTCGTCACTTTGAAAGGTCAGCACCATGCACTCAATTCACCCGTTTACCATCTTTAGATATTCTAACATCAACTTGAGGATCTCCCATCACCTTGCCCACGAAACACACCTTGCTGAGTGCAGGCAAATAAGTCACATCAAACTGGTAAGCTCAAAACTCGTCACAGGGATTCAGTCGTGCAATCCATCAACATTTCAGATGTGCAAAGTCTTATGTTAGAAATGGCTCCGCTGAAGCATGCACTTTTGTTCCTTTCTGGGGTGCCTGTTTCGTAAAGACCTAAATAGCTGAAATTCAATTCAAGCCTTATCTTAAGCCACTTAAAAAACAAAAGTTTCTAAACAAGCCCTACGGCCTTAATTTTACCGCGTACAAAATCATTTATATACATGCCACAATACCCCAACAGGCAGTTCCTGGATTTTGAGCAACCCATTAAAGACTTATATGAACAAATTGAACAAGCCAAGAAACTTGCGGAGAAAAATCATAAGATAGACTATACACAAAATATCAATCAACTGGAAGAGGCTATCGTCGACAAGCGGAAAGAAATAACTGCCTCCCTAACACCTTGGCAGCGGGTGCAGCTTAGCCGTCACCCCGATCGCCCCTATACCCTGAAATTCATACAGAAAATGTCGCAGAACTTCCTTGAGCTTCACGGCGATAGGACGGTAAAGGACGATAAAGCTATGGTGGGCGGATTTGCAGATGTGGATGGACAAACCGTTATGTTTATTGGTCAGCAAAAGGGTACGAATACCAAGCTGCGTCAAATGCGCAATTTTGGAATGGCTAACCCGGAGGGCTACCGTAAGGCACTAAGGCTGATGAAGCTTGCCGAAAAATTTAATAAGCCTATTGTTACCTTAATAGATACTCCCGGTGCATTTCCCGGCCTGGAAGCCGAAGAAAGAGGGCAGGGAGAAGCGATTGCCCGCAACATCTATGAAATGATCAGGTTAAAAGTGCCTGTAATTTGTTGTATAATCGGCGAAGGAGCAAGCGGAGGAGCCTTAGGTATCGGTGTAGGCGACAGGGTGCTTATGATGGAGAACACCTGGTACACCGTAATCTCCCCCGAAAGCTGTAGTTCTATCCTTTGGCGGAGCTGGGATAAAAAAGAAGTTGCAGCGGAGCAATTGAGGCTTACAGCTACTGATATGAAGCGCTTTGAATTAGTAGATGAGATAGTGCCTGAACCACCGGGTGGCGCTCATTGGGACTATGATGAAGCTGCTAACATACTTAAGAGCTATATTTTACGCAATCTTGACGAGCTTAAAAAAATGACCCCTGAAGAGCGCTGCAACGAACGAATTCATAAATTCAATCGCATGGGCTTTTGGGAAGAAACCAACTCCTGCGAGGTCTAGAAATAATTAAAAAACTTATTATGTCAGTTCGCGATATATTAAAAGGTACCGGCGTTGCGCTCGTTACTCCTTTCAAATCGGATGGTAGCATTGACTTTCCTGCTTTGGAAAAGCTGCTTACCTATGTAATAGACGGAGGGGTTGAATACGTGGTTACACTTGGTACAACGGGTGAAACCCCTACACTCGACAAGCAGGAAAAGGAAGACTTAATTAATTTCACCATCGAAAACGTTTCCGGTCGCGTTCCAGTGGTTGTGGGCATAGGAGGCAACAATACAAAGGAGTGCATAGAAGCTCTCGAAAAGCTACCGGTACAGCATGCAACTGCCATCTTAAGCGCATCACCCTATTATAATAAACCTTCGCAGGAGGGCATTTTTCAGCATTATAAAGCGATGGCTGCCGCCACAAACAAACCCATCCTTTTATATAACGTACCCGGCCGCACAGGTAGGAATATAACTGCGGCTACCACGCTAAAACTTGCTACAGAAGTTGAAAACATCGTTGGGATAAAGGAAGCGAGTGGCGACCTTGCCCAGTGTATGCAAATATTGAGGGATAAACCTAGCGATTTTATGGTAGTGAGTGGCGATGATAACCTTGTTCTTCCACAGATGGCTTGCGGTATGTCAGGTGTCATAAGCGTTGCTGCCAATTGCCTTCCAAAGAAGTTTTCCGAGATGGTGAGGTATTGTCTGGAGCAAGACTATGTGAGCGCCCGTACGATCCATTACCAACTTCTTGAAGCATACGACTTATTGTTCGTGGAGAACAATCCGGCCGGCGTGAAGGCTTTCCTTACAGAATTGGGGATAATTGGCAACAATTTGCGGCTTCCACTTACTCCATTGAGTAACGGCGTTTACGAACAGGTACGCCGGTATTTGTCAACACTTTCTTAAACGAGGGCTGGGCTTTCAGCTTGCGGCAGCTATCTGCTGAGATATTTATATATTCATTGTATGAAGCGTATTTTCCTATTTTTCATTGTAGCATTCGGGTTACAGGCAGGGTTGAAAGCGCAGTACAGCCTCAGGTTAGTTGTTACCGGTGTGGCTACTAAAAGCCATGAAGACATATTTGTGGCAGGAAATTTTAATGGATGGAAGGAGTTCGACCATGCATATAAGCTAAAACCTTTTGGACCCGGCCGCAGGGGGATAGTATTGAAAAACCTTGCTCCTGGTAAATATGAATTCAAGTTTACGAGGGGAAGCTTCAACTACGTGGAAACAAACGCTAAAGGAGAGGATATTAATAATAGGACAGTAGAATTGAAAGAGGATATGAGCATAGATGATATCAAGATAGAAGGTTGGAAGGACGACTTTCCTGAAAAGCCAAAACCAAACACCGCCACTGCGAGTGTAAAAATATTAAGCAACGAATTTGATATTCCGCAGCTTGGACGTAAAAGAAGGGTGTGGATTTATTTGCCCCGCAGCTATTCGCAGTTGAAAGGTAAAACCTTTCCGGTGCTATATATGCACGACGGGCAGAACTTGTTTAATGAGCAAACCGCCGCCTTTGGCGAATGGGGGGTAGATGAGGCACTAGACAGCCTGCAGGTTATTACAGGCAGGGAAATGATAGTCGTAGGGATAGACAACGGTGGCGAAAAGCGTTTAACCGAATACAATCCTTATGATCATGAGCAGTACGGTAAAGGAGAAGGGAAGGCTTATGTCGACTTTATTGTGAAGACCTTGAAGCCTTACGTCGATAAAAATTACCGCACAGCCAAAGAACCTAAATACACCTTCATCGCCGGTAGTAGCATGGGAGGTGTTATCAGCCTCTACGCAACTATTGCAAATCCCAATGTTTTTGGAGCAGCCGGAATCTTTTCTCCCGCTTTCTGGGTAACACCGCAGCTCTATAAGGAGGTAGAAAACAGTACATGGACATCTGTGCCTCGTTTTTACTTTTATGCCGGTGGTAAAGAAAGCTCCACAATGGTCAACGATATGGAACGTATGGTGAAACTCGTGCAAGCCAAAAAAAGCGCCGATACCCGTATAAGCGTTTACCCCTTGGGGCAACATAACGAATCCGCCTGGCGTAACGAGTTTCGCGATTTTTATTTGTGGCTCGCACGCGGCATCAAATAAAAGATACGATTGTATTTAATTTAAAAACCTTCTTCCGGGTGGGGAAGGTTTTTAACTATTTTGAGTCATGGATGTACTAGATGAGATAGCCTCCGCAATTGACGGACTCCTTTTTTTGAGTGAAACGGATGCTCCATTCAAGCTTCTTTTACTGCAAGCAAACGAGTCAATCGAAAACCAACTGAAGGCTATTTTAAAACGGGATCCCGGAACAAAGACGGAAATAGTTGATCTGGATTACTTCCTCAGAAATCAGGTAAAAACATATGAAGGTGCAACGCCTGAAAGTTTGCGAAGAGCAGATCGGTTCAAACAACTACTCGCGCTGCTTAAATTGCAGCTTCATCATATCAAAGTCTTTCGTTTTGGCGATGTAGCAATAGACGCAGCTATTACAGGCAATACCACGGACGGCAGAACAATAGCTTTGATCACTAACCTTGTAGAAACCTAGTTACTCGGTCTGCTAAACAGTTTCTTACCTGCCATAATGCATTCCCTGGTCCTACTTTCTAAATCCGCGTAAGCAGGCTCTTGCCATAAATTCAGTGGAAAACGGCAACATACATGTGCATAATCCAAAATTCCATTTGCAGTTGAGTCCGTAGTGAGTCCGTAGTAATAGGGTAGTAACTCCGTACTTAAAGCGTTGATGCCCCTTTTTGCGTTACGAACATGCTGCTACTGTCAGGTTGGCATCCTCTTCCATTTCTATATCGGTTTCCTCACCTCCGGAACCATCTTCGTAAACTATTTACATCTTCCACCGAATTTCAAGACAGCACCTCTATTTCTTGGTAACAGGTCTTACCACCCGTTCATCGATGGGAGCTTCCAGTTTTCTCATCTCTGCTAGAACAATCTGGGCAATCTTCCTTGCGCCTAATTCATTAAAATGGGTGTTGTCATTCTTGCCTTCTGGGTAATTCGGATGTTCGCCTGGCTGTAATTGCAGGAATAGTAGTTTCGAGTTCTCTTCTCCCATTTGCTGGTACAGTTCCCGGCTCAGCTTATTAAGGTCAATTAGCGGAACACTTTCCTGCTTTGCAATTTCAAATACCAGTGGCGCATATTCGGCATGCGTCTCCTGTGCTTCACCATTTTTAAACTTTCTCCTCGATACCGGGGTTAATAGAATGGGTGTAGCTCCCTTTAAGCGGCTCTCCCTAACAAACCTCGTCAGGTTCTTTTTATAATCCTCAGGGTTTGTATACCGATCGGTCTTTTCTTTTGATTCATCGTTATGCCCAAACTGAATTAGTACGTAGTCTCCGCTGGCTAGGTTATCAAATATAGGCTGCCAACGATTTTCTTCCAGGAAGGTCCGCGTACTTCTGCCATTCTTCGCATGATTTTCAACCTGTACAGTTGAGTCAAAAAAGTGCGCGAAAGGCATTCCCCAACCGGTTTCAGGATAGGCTTTCCTTTCCTTTATCGAAATAGTAGAGTCACCAATTAACCAAATCTTGATTTTCTTTTGCGTAGGATACGCAATCGCAAGGAACGCGGTGAAGAGAACTACTAGAATACTTTTCATACTTGAGATAATGGAAAAAGAGCTCACCTTTTCGGGGTGAGCTCTTAAAGTTATTGAATTAAAATGCTTTTACTGATTTGATCAGATCCCGACGCAACTTGTAAAAGGTACACACCCTTTGCTAGCGATCCTACATTAAGCGGGTAAACACTGCTCCCTCCGTTGTGATTGATGGTTCGGCTCACTACCTGAACCCCTGTAGCATTCAAAAGAGTAAGCTTATAGGTCCCTTTAACAGCATTAGTCAAGCTTACATTTACTTGGCCACCCACCACTGGATTAGGGCTTATTATCAAATCTCTTTTATTGGGGGTAAAGTTTACTGTTGCTACTGCTGAATAGCTAATCTTGCCGTCCTTCTCTATAGCTTTTATTCTATAGTAGTTATTGCCTTCTTCAGGACTGTTATCGGTTGCTTCATAGCTGTTATAGCCAGCTGCTTTCGCTGCTACTGTTGCAACAACTTTATATCCTGCATCCGTAGTCCTCTCAACCTCATAACGGGCAATATTAACTTCAACGCCTGTAGTCCACTCCACTTTAACCGTGTTCTGCTTTTTGTAAGCATTAAGCATTTCAAAACTTACGGGTAGAGTCGCTCCGGTTGCCAGTCCTTTAAACTCAACATCTTTCATCTTTCCATAGCGTCCGGTGCTCGTGCTTCCACAACTGTTGTACAGCCTCACTGTCAACGTTTCTCCTGCAGCGAGGGTTACGCCGCTTGCCCCGTCAAATGCTAATCTGTAATTGTTAGTCGTTCCTGCCGTCTGGTTGCCAATTGCTATTGGTGTTGTAAACCCACCATTTGCGCTACTGCTAAGAGCTGCTCCATCTGCACCTATTCCTCCAGTAACGTTTGCTGAATCACTTGCAAACCCACTCTTCGAGTAAACTACAGCCAGTTTTGTATTGCTCGACGTATTATGAAATGCATGTTTTAGGATGATTGAGTCAACCCGAACGCTATACCCTGCATCTGCAGTAATAGTATATTGAATGTAATAGGTTCTGTTAAGGTTGCCACCCGGTCCGCCGGCAGCAGTTCCCCACGACCCATCTCCGTTACTGGTCGATCCATAAGCCATTCCGTGAGTGGGTGAGTAGGCAGGCACCGCCGGAACCGTAGTTCCGTTAGACACTGCCAACCTGTTCAATGTTGGGGTAGAAGCCATAACACCCGCTGCTCTCAAGGCTGCTGTATCCTGGTTGTTTAGGTTCAATGGAAAATACATCAAAGTGCCGGAAACTGCCAATGGATCAGCTTGGGTGTTTCCGTTCACCGCAACATCTACCTGGTTTGCACCTGTGCTTGTATGGGCAATCACACCTGTATAAGTTCCGGCAGAAGCGGCGTTAAGCCTCACCGAAATTGCTGTATTCGAAACAATCCCGTTTGTCGCGGGTAATACAATGGGCGTTGTACTATTCCAGGTTGTTCCGCCATCGCTTGATATCTCATAGTTGGCAGGTGCTTGTATAGTTATACCAGTAAACAGGTTGTGCCCTGATACATTATAAGCTTGCGCTGCCGACGGCAATCCCACGCCTTGTAAAAAGTCGCCTGTACTGCCCGATACAACTATGGTGGGCACACTTGAAAGCGTTATCGTTTCAGAAGTGTCACTGGTGTATCCGGCTTTTGACGCTATAAGATAATAGTGATATTTTGTACCGGGCGCTGGAATAGCATCCACATACTCAAAATTAATTAAGCTATCGTTTGTTGCCGTAACCTCATAAATCTTGCTAAACGTAGCGCTGTCACTGCTACGATACAATTCATACTTAATATCATTCATTGCCCAGCTAATGTTCCACCTGATAGTATCAGTTAGGTTTGATGGGTACTTTATACTCCCAAAGTTCGAAACTACAATAGGTCTCGGCTCATAACTGCAACTATTAATAAAAGCAGTACAAGGGTCCCAGGTACCAAACAAATTGCTATTCACATAATAAGCAGCAGCCTGTGCATCGCTTAGCTGTTGGCTCCAGCTTACACGCTGGCTTACATCAACCAAAGTACCATTATAACGCTTGCTTTTATATTCCGCATAGGTAATCAGCGACGTATTTGTACCTGCATTCCAAACAGCCCAGCCATCAGGGTTAATATTGTTTGTCATTATCGTATTGAGGAAAACAGTCTTGTTGTGGGCTTTTGCTGCATCCGCGGTAGATGCATCATTTTGCCAGGGGCGGCCTAACCAATAATTCGTAACACCTCTGTTCGCAGGCATAATGCAATCCCTGAATACATATCCGTATGCCTGCCCGCTTTGCGTATTGGCAGCGGTAACATAGCTGTTGCCTGTGCCGCTGTACCGGGTTTTTGCGTAGATAACACAACTATCAAAAACAGCTATCGAGTTTCCAAAAATGAAGTCAATCTGTCCGTCTATATAGCAGTTTAGAAAATATTGCCGGTTACCGTTGCCATTAGCAAGCACCGTGTCTTGCCCTCCGTGAAAGCGGCAATTCTTGAAGGCGGCTCTGTCGGCATTCACATTAATCGCCAACGCTTGAGGCTGTTCTCCTGTAGTATTTTCGAACGTAATGTTCATCGCACTAAAATCAGCAGCGTTAATAGTAACGCTGGCTGAAGTAGATGTGCCATAAGTACCTCCGCCAGGCATTGGTTTACCGGAGTAGTCATCGTAGGTAAGTACTACATTGGCTACACTTTCTCCAATTAGTTGGATGAAGGGTTTGTTAGAAGGCACCGTAATCTTTTCCTTATAAATCCCGTTCTTAATTAGAATGCGGTAAGGAGCGGTAAGTCCTGTGGGTGCTGCATTAATCGCAGCTTGCACCGTTGTATGGTTCCCGCTGCCGTCTTTGGCAACTACCAAATCGTATTGCGAAAAGGCTATGCTGCTGCTAAGCAGAGCTAACAACAGAGGTAAAAATCGACGCATAAGTAGGGGTGTATTAATTTTTGATAAACTGGATAAATTCTTTACTAGACTGATGCTGGTGCACAAGTATATAATGACCGCGGTTTAGGCGGGACACATCAAGCAATGTTTGCCTGCTGTTAGCCGCGAGATGTTGCACCAATACCCGGCTGCCATCTACACTGAAGACCTCTACATAATCCTCTGCGGTCGCCGTGGCATGTTTCAGGGTTACCAGGTTTGTAGCAGGGTTAGGAGATAAAGCTAATTGGGCTGCATGCTTAGCCTTTGCGTTAACAATGTGGCTGTAGGTAAAGCTGCCATCCTTATCTACCAGTTTCAACCGGTAGTATTGCCTGCTGTCGTTGGCTATTCCATCGGTAAATTGGTAGCTGTTGAAACCGGGTGTATTGCGGGCAGCTACTTTCCCAATGGCTTCGAATGCCTGTCCGTTAATACTACGTTCTACCACAAACCCATCTACATTCATTTCCTGTTCTGTTGTAAAACTCAAGGCCACTTGCTCATGGGTAACAGAAGTAACAAAGAAAGAAGTAAGTTTAAGCGGCATAGGGTTGGCGCTCGTTGTTATGCCGTTTAAGTACACTTCCAGCATTGTATAGCCATCAGTATTTAGGTTGTTCCTATCGGCAGAATCTAGTGGGTTTAAGCCATTCGTTACCTCCCAAACATCGGGAATGCCGTCGTTATCGCTATCGGCGGGCACATTATAAGTATTATAAACAGGCCAGCCACCTACTTGTGATGGCGCATCAATAATGCCCCACTTATTAGAGGTAGGTCCTATTGCTGTTGCCGTACCGGTAGCAGTTTCGTTTACGATACGGATATCCACTGAATCTCTTTTAGGTAAGATGGCGCCGGCATAAGCCAGCACGGAATCATACGCCTGTTGTGCTGTTCTCAATGGCAGAGGAGCACTTATCATAAATGCAGTATCGCTTTTTGCCGTGTCTCTTGCAGGAAGAGGAACATTTCCCAAATCAAGTCCTAACCAGTTATCTGCAGTCATGGCGGCTTGACCAACCATCGTGTTGCCGCTTAAATGCCAGCGTCCGGTCTTTCCGGTAGTTGTTACATGATAGGCTTGCACAAACTTCTTAGTCGATGAAGTAGCTTGCCCGGGTTTGTAATAATTATTCACAAGGTTAACGCGCGAAACACCATTCGGTATCTCGATTTCGCCTCCATAGCATGCATTCGAGCTTCCCCAGTTATAAATCACGTTATTCCTGTAGTCAATCAAGGCTATTGTGTCATGTGCTCTCGCCCCGTTGAAGCGTGCGGTCCTGCTTTGATTGTGTGCTATAAGGTTGTGATGGTAAGATGCATATTGTCCGCCCCATACTCCGCCATAAGAGCGTAGCCCCTTGCTATGCCCGGCGTTATATAAGCCTTCACTTACAATGCACCACTGTACGGTAGTAAATTTATTATCGTAAAGCGCCGCATTTTCCTCGTTAGCCCAGCTAAAAGAGCAATGGTCTACAATCACGTTATGGCAGTTCTCCATATCGAAGCCATACACACCAGTGGGCAAGGTACTTCCCGGCCGTGACCGCAAATACCTGATGATGATATTGCCATGATTGCCCCCCAGGCTAGCTGCACGTGCACCATTCAAAATAAGTGAATGCCCTTTTAAACAGATACCATCTCCCGGTGCTGTTTGCCCGGCAATGGTGAGATTAGAACGCTTAATCTTAATCTCGCTATTCAGGGTTATAATACCCGATACCCTAAACACAATGGTTAGGGGATCATCGGGAAACTGTTCCAGTGCCCACCTAAAACTACCAGTACCTGTATCGTTTAAATTGATAACGGCTACTACTTTTCCACCGCGGCCTCCTACTGCATATTTTCCAAAACCCTCAGCGCCAGGAAAAGCTGGCAATTGGGAACCGGCGCTCATGAAACAAAGCACTGAGAGGAGGGTTGAATATAGTTTGTTCATAAAGCAAAGTCGTTTCGAAGACAGGGTTGTTTTGTCACTGTAATGCTACTTATTAATGATCGCGCAATTGGTAATTAGCATGTGTTTTTTATGCAATCGTTAGTGGCAACGTTTGCACTGGGCAATAAAAGCTAACGAAGCTTATTTACTGGCGACAGAGTGAAGCTATCTTCAATAGGGCTTCTTCAACAATGCACCGCTGCAAATCATTCGCTACCCAAAACCAATCAATTGTCCTGTTTTCTACCCTTTAGTTCCCCTACCTTTGGCACTTCGTAAAAACAAACCTTTTATTTATTATTACAACGCTATAATATTCAACCTTTTAAATCTTGGAATGCTATGAATTACGGTTATTTTTCTTACCCCCTTCCTGCTAACGAACCCGTACTTAATTATGCACCTAACAGCCCCGAGCGGGCAAGGCTTAAAACAGTGCTTGCAGAACTAAAGAAAAAGCCTGTTGAAATACCTATGTACATAGGCAGTAAAGCAGTAAAAACTGGAAATAAAAAAGCCATTCACCCTCCCCACGAGCTTAGCCACACGCTTGGATATTTTCATGCTGGCGAGGAGAAGCATGTGCGACTTGCAATAGATGCGGCACTTAAGGCAAGAGAAACCTGGGCAAACATGCCATGGGCAGAACGTGCACACATTTTCCTAAAGGCAGCGGATCTCATGGCTACCAAATATCGTCCTTATATGAATGGGACGACTATGCTGGGGCAGAGCAAAAATGCTTACCAGGCAGAGATCGACAGCGCCTGCGAAATCATCGACTTCCTTAGATTCAACGTTCATTTTCTAAGCGAAATATACAAGCAACAACCTATTTCTGCTCCCGGAATGCATAACCGTATGGAATGGAGGCCGCTTGAAGGTTTTGTACTTGCAGTCACACCTTTCAATTTCACGGCTATCGCTGGTAATTTGCCTACAAGTGCTGCTATGTGTGGTAACGTGGTGGTTTGGAAGTGCGCTAACACCCAGGTTTATTCGGCTAATATGATTATGAAGGTGCTTAAGGAAGCTGGGTTGCCCGATGGTGTTATCAACCTCATTTTCGTCGACGGCCCCACAATCGGTAAAGTTTGTTTTAGTCACAGAGACTTTGCCGGTGTGCATTTTACAGGATCCACAGGTGTGTTTAATAATATGTGGAAGACGATAGGGGAGAATATGGGTATTTATAAAAGCTATCCGCGCATTGTGGGTGAAACAGGCGGAAAAGATTTTGTAATGGTGCACCCATCTGCTAAACCGGATGTTGTGGTAACTGCACTTGCACGCGGAGCCTTTGAGTACCAGGGGCAAAAATGCTCTGCTGCATCCAGGGCTTATATCCCATCGAATATTGCTCAGGAAGTGAAGGATAAGCTAGCGGCAACGCTTAGTACCATGAAGATGGGTACGGTTGAAGATTTCAGCAATTTCATCAATGCTGTGATAGACGAGAAGAGTTTCAACAACATTGTCAAATACATTGATGCTGTTAAGAAAGATAAGAAAACAAGCATTATAGCTGGGGGCAAATACAGCAAGAAAGAGGGCTACTTTATTGAGCCTACCGTTATTGAAGCGAAAGACCCTCGGTATGTTACTATGTGCGAGGAGATATTTGGACCAGTATTGACGATTTACGTATACGATGAGAACAAGTATGAAGAAACGCTGGAGCTTGTAGATACAACTTCAAATTACGGGCTCACAGGTGCCATCATCGCCCAGGATAGGGATGCTGTATTGTTGGCTACAAATAAACTTAGGAATGCTGCAGGCAATTTTTACATAAACGATAAGCCGACCGGAGCAGTAGTAGGTCAGCAACCCTTTGGTGGCGCGCGTGGTAGCGGTACGAACGATAAGGCTGGCAGCATGATCAACCTTTACAGATGGTTGAGTGCCAGGACCATCAAAGAAACGTTTAACCCGCCAACAGACTATAAATATCCTTTCCTCGCTCAGGACTAGGAGGGTAGCAATATAGCACTTCAAACCGGGTACATCCATGTGCCCGGTTTTCTTTATCTGGTAAGTAACTACTGAGCCCTATAAACTCTATTAATTTAAAATAAGCTATCGAAGAGGGTTGACAGTTCCTATGCAGCCACCTCAAACGCAAACATGGCAACGGCCATATCCTGATACCAAATCACAGGAGTCGAATAGCCTCCGAACCTTAAGTTATAAGGTGTAAAGCAAAATCAGGAATAACTTACAACGCTGTAAACATCACAAAGGAAATCTCCCCAATGTGTAAAGTTTTTCTAGGACAAGACACTAGGACAAGACACCCCACGGTTCACCCATAGTTCTACCACAATTCTCCCGCAGTTGTCCCATAGTTCTCCCATAGTTCTCCCATAGTTGTCCCATAGTTCACCCGTAGCAACGGCTATCCTAAACTACCCTTAAACGCTGCCTCACTCGGGCCAAAACCGATACTGCTCTACTCTTCCTCCTATACTTCACGTATTCCGCCCTTACCTTCAGTAACCTACATCAGCTCTACATATCACTTTTATTCCGAATTTATAGTACTTTCCTCCCTTCTATGTGTTACGACGTCAACGTTGCAGTAAAAATTGAAGCCATAAGCGCTTACTTCGGCGGTGTACAGGTACCTGCACAGTTAACCCTCGACATGGATACCGGTGTGCATGTGCAAGCTCAGAGTTATAAAAAGTGCCCGGTGATCACGATGGATGACGGTGTCCTAAACCTTCGGGAATTTGAGTGGGGTGTAATTGCGGATTATATGAAAACTCCGGAGGATATAAAGAAATACCGGAGTCTGATGTGCAATGCACAAAGCGAAAAAATACTTGGCGATAAACGATCCTTCTGGTATAGAATAAGAACCCGCAGATGCCTTTTACCTGTGTATGGTTTTTATGAACATAGAGAGGTAAAAGGCTGGAAAAACAAAATACCCTACTATATAACCTTGAAGGATAGGGAAATGTTTGCTTTGCCTGGTATATATGCATACGCACCCGTTCCTGATATAGAGACGGGAGAGGCTAGAGGCTGTTTCACTATTGTAACGCGGGCAGCAAATTCAATCATGAGGCATATACATAATGGCGGAAGCAATCCCGGCCGGATGCCCCTTTTGCTGCCAAAGGACAAAGAAATCAAATGGCTGACTTCTGTAGGGGACGATGGCACAAAGGATCTAATTGAATATGAACTACCGTCCCATGAGCTTTTTGCGTATCCGGTACACACCATTCGCACAACTAAGGCAAGGCCAGATGGCGGCAAAAAAAGCGATCCTTACGAATGGATTGGCCTTCCGGAGCCCGGTCACGATTTAGACGAACAGCAAAAGCTTTTCTAGCCAAAACAGCTTAACTCGGGTGTCCACTTATGTGTTTAATACCAGGATAATAGGGTCGCTAACCCTGTTTTATCAGAAAGATATTAGGGAAGTACACATAACAAACAATCATATAGCGTCCTAAAGACTTTTGTACCTTAACCAACCACCATTTTGCTATATATTTGCGCACCTTTAAAAAGGAGGCATATGCTACTTGCTTGTTTATACTCCTTTTATCACAATAAGATGGCTTCCAATACGTTTACTTGCTTAGTTATGCCATGTAACTGAGGTGGCGAAGCTATATGAACCCTAATAATTTGACTCATGTTTTTAAGGAAGATAATCCCTCTAATAATTAGTTTCCTGGCATTTGCGCAAGTTGCTGAAGGTCAGGATTTGCTGCGAGGTAATCCAACTGACTTCAGAGCCGACAGGTTGACTGATGCAGATATAGAAAAGTTTATTGAGCAACTGAAGTCAATGAGGTTAACTGTGGAGGAAGCGGAACTTCTCGCTGTGCAGCGAGGATTCCCTCAATCGGAGATTGACAAGCTTAAGACAAGGATGGAACAGCTAATGCTTAATCAGCGAACGCGAGATGAAAAGCCTGCAGAAATCCGTGAGCGAAACAACAAGGAAAAAAGGGATAATAACGGTACCCCAAAAGACAATGAACGGGGTGCCACAAGTGAAGAAAAAAAGAAAACTGAGGCAAAGAATGAGATTGATCAAAGGGTATTTGGAGCCGAGCTGTTTGCTACCGCTAGCCTTACCTTTGAGCCGGATGTACGTATAGCAACTCCGGTGAATTATGAAGTAGGCCCGGACGACGAACTTCAGATAACGGTTTATGGTGTACAAGAAGCTTCACATAACCTAAAAGTTAACCCTGAAGGATCAATCACCATCCCATATGTTGGCGTTGTTCGGGTAGGGGGGCTAACAATTGAAGCTGCCACAAGCAAAATCAGGCAAACAATGGGTTCTACGGCGTACAGGAGTTTAGCC
>JAEZDR010000131.1 GCA_023433265.1 Bacteroidota bacterium
GTAATTTCGGTAGCATCCATCCAGAAGCCATTGATAGACACTTGCTTGTTTCTTGAAGTGAAACTGAAATTGATATCCTCATCGCTTGGGCCCATGTGGAATGTACCTGATGGAACATAGACCATTCCCATTGGCCTACCCATGCTGGCCCTTGACGACGCTTGCACACCAACGAGTTGACCGTTATCAGGTATCCCTCTCGATTTTCCTCTCTTACTACAGCCTATAGTGGTTAACGCTATAGCAGCCAAAGCGGTCGCTACGATAAATTTTACTTTCATTCTACAATACTGGTTATTGAAGGGTAATAGGCAAATGTAATCATTTAGTTTATTCTTACAAGTTTTACACAAAAAAGCTTTCCCACATCATTGAAAAAGTGCCCGAAATTCCTTAACGCAAATTCGGAGATAAAATTGTGTAGAAGCCCAAGGGAGTAACTACACAAACACATTTTTCCATGAGGGGGGGAAGCTGATTCTCTGCCGACCTTGTCAGCAGCGTGCAAAGCTTTAAAAATTTGCGCTAATATAGTATGGTTTTTGAAAACAGCAAATGTTTTTTCGATAGACAGTGACAAGAAAAACCTTACCGGAATAAATAGCAGAATGCTTTTAAATGTAAAAGGCTGGATTGCAATATACGCAAGCATTAAACAAGATACTGCTAAGTGTAGGAAAGACTGAAATGAGGTAGAAAAGCCCAACAGGGGGATGGTATTTGCTACAGTGAACGGTGACTGCAAATACAGACTAGAACAGGGGGAAGGCTATGCGGCATCCGGGGCTAGCTATGCATCACCGATGTGTAAGCTATGACTATAATGTAGTTGTCTTTGAGGTTAGGTGGCGATAGAAGTGAGATAAGCTGGCTATAAGATGAAGGCTAGGTAAAACCTAGGTAGAACCTAGCTAAAACCTAGCTAGGACCTAGCTGAAACCTGGCTTAAACCCCCATCCAATGGGTTTCGGCATTTATCTAGCCTCTCCCCTACCCTACCGGGTGATAGAAAGCGAAGATTGCAGGAAATAGCAGAAACGGTAAGGCCGTTGGTAGAAAAAAAAATTTCCGGACCTGAGGAGACGGAAATATAGTATCGATTTAAAGGTAACTGATTGCAACCTGCATTGCTAATCAGGCTTTGATACCTGCAAGAAACTTATCGAGGGCAGCAACCATACTGGGCGCCTGTGGGGTTGGCGCCGCGATATCAAGCCTTAAGCTGGCATCTTCTATAGCCTTAGCGGTATTGTTTCCGAAAGCGCCGAAGTAAATGCCGTTTTGTTTGAAGTCAGGGAAATTATCAAAGAGACTTCGAATACCACTTGGCGTAAAGAAACAAATTACATCAATGTTGTTCTGTTTAAAAACCTCTTTAACATCGCTGCTTACGGTTCTATACATGAAGGCAAGTTGGTACCCGCACTTATTTGATTTTAAGTAGTTTACAATTTCGTTATCCTGTTGATTTTCGCTGCAGACATACAGAAACTGTTCATTCTCTTTGTGCTTATTGATTACATCGAAGAGGCTTTTATTGGTACCATCTGCACCGTAAAATACTTTACGCTTGCGGTAGAGAATGAATTTTTGTAGATAGAGAGCAACCGCCTCCGTAATGCAGAAGTACTTTGTATCCTGCCCCACAGAGATTTTCATTTCCTCACAGGTGCGAAAAAAATGGTCGATAGCATTCCTGCTGGTAAGAATGACTGCAGAAAAAGAAGTAATATCAATTTTCTGTTTCCTGAAGTCCCTTGCAGCGATAGGTTCTAACTGGATAAATGGTTGGAATAGAAACTCAACTTCATATCTCCTGGCAAGCTCAAAATAAGGTGACTTATCGCTTTCCGGTCTTGGCTGTGTAATCAGGATCCTTTTGACAGTATTTCTAACGTTAGTGGTTGTGGTTCTTGCCCCGGATTTTGCCATGCGTTTGCCCAAGAAAATTCTTTACAAAATTAAATACTTGTTTCAATTTGATTGAGTACCACCTTATAAATCACCAAGAGTGGAGCAATCTCGACGCCACAAAGGTAGATAAAAAAATGCAATGGATTCAGGCGAAGCTCCCGGTGCAGCGTAGTATAGCCCACCACGTAACGGTAAACGAACATAGTGGTTAATAACCCTATCGCTATAACTACCACCACGTCTACCACTACAATATCGCCGTAGGCAATAAAGAACAATAATGGCAACAGGCAAATACCAGCAATCTTATTTGCCAGGAACACGATAAAAAGATAAGTGGCTGCAGTTTCAGTTGCCTGGAAAAGCCAGCCAGTGAAGCTGATAAAAAGAAACTTACCTGCATAAATGCACCCTATTGCAAGCACGCTGTACAGAAATAGTTCCCAAAATTCAGGGTGTATTGGTTGCTTATGGTAGAGGACAAGGGTGATGAATAAGGCAGCTGTAACAAAAAAAAGAATATTGAAGAAAAGAGAGGCAAGCCTGTTTTGAGCAAGCTGATCTCTTGTTTGTCTCTGCCGAAATGAAGACTGAAAGAACAAACGAAAGATGTTGTCGAAGTATTTGGAAAAAACAGTTCGCAGGAAAGCAAGGAATAACATTATCCCGGTCAATAGATAAAAAAGTGCATCGTTGTTTTCTACCTCACGATCGTGCGATAAGAGATAAAAAGGCTTATTCTTGAGCGGAGGTAAGCCATAAACCTGGAATGGCGAGCGATGGGCAGAATCATTTTCAAACCAGGTAAGAAGGTATGCAGGGCGAACATCTCTATAAATACCCTGCTGTAATAACGGAGCTCCCGTGCTACCGGCTTGGAGCATACTGTCCCCTGTGGGAGACAATGATCCGGCTGCAGAATCCGTCTGCGCCAGAGAACAAAACGAAATAAATAACAATAAAACCGTGCAGATAAACTTCATGCTGAAAACCAAAAGTATAAAAGGGAGTTTAGAAAACGGCTGCAAAGCCAATATGTATTTTAGACTGCCGTAAATCAAATTTGGTTTCACTGCGTTTGCCTACAGCATAGGCTATATTGAATATGCCGCCCTTTGTTTCGAGTGAAAGACCCAGCCCGCCGCTAACGAAGTAATTTCTTGCGTTTGAAAATGACGTATGTAAAGCTGACGTTGCCACATCGGAAAAAACACTGAAATAGGAGTTTCGTTGCAGCAGGTACCGATACTCCACGGTGGCAACACCATAGTTATTTGCAAAAATGCTTTCTTCATCAAAACCTCTGAGGATCTTATATCCACCGATTTGAAATAGCTCATTGCGCAGGTAGGTATTTGAAAATATCCAACCGGTTTGCAATTGAAGTTTTACGGTTGCCTGCTTACCAACCTTATTATAACGGGTAACATTTGCAGCTAACCTAACAAGGTAGCCTTTCAATTGCAGTGAGTCGTAAAGAGCATTGAGGCTTCCTCCTGGCAATTTTAGTTGACTGATGATATTGTTTCGCTTGATTGTTTTTGAACCTCCTGAGGCAGCAACAGTTGCCTCCCACCCGCTGATGGGGTTGTTCCAATAATTGGTATTGATATACTTATACTCTGTACCGAATAGCAAAGAACTAAGGTCGAGCATTTCAGGTAGCCGTTGTGACATTTTGATAGCGGCTGTGTCTATTTCGAGCAGCCTGCTGCTAAACATTTGAAGAGACAGCTTCAGCCATTGATTCTGTTTTACCTGAAAGGTAGCGCCTACATTGCCGGAGACATTCAGGAAAGCGGAGTCCTTTTTAAATAACTCAAAGTTTAGATCGATTCCTAACCCCAAGCCTAGAAAATAGGGCTGATTATAGCCTAGTTTAAGCCGGGGGGACTTTGGCTGAAGTTGTTGCCATTGGAGAGAGATATTTTCAGCGGCACCAAAACTGTTGGTGAGGTTCAATAACGCTTCACCCGTTAACAGCAATTTTCCACCTAATTGTTGATTTGCAGGCAGAAATCCCAGTAATGCGTTTACCTGGTTGACAGGCCGGTTTTTGAGAAATAAATTGATGACTGCACCTGAGTTGTACATTTCAACTGTATAGGGGGTCTGCTGCTCTACGAAGCTGAGCCTGCTAAGCTTTGCATCTATTTGAGTAATAACATCAGCATTGTAAGGCATGCCTTTTTTAATAGAAAGATGCTTTTCAAGGAAATCCGGGGATAGCCTGGCATTACCATGAAGGCGAATGCTATCGATACGATAGAATACCCCTTTATCTATCTCGACCATTGCAGCTATATCCGAACCGTTGATATCAACACTATCTAACCTGATACGGGCAAAAGGGTAACCTGCATTTTCGTAATCAACGAGTATTTGTTCAAGGTATCCTTCTATTTCTTCGGGACTTAATGTTCTATTCCTAACCTCGAAAGAGTGCTCACCTGACGGGTTTCGCAGCTTGATAGATGTCCAGTTGTAGCGTTTACCGACAAAGACAAAAGCAGTTGCGGAGCCGGACCCGTACTGTACGGAATCGACCGATGCTGCGAGAAACCCTTTTACTCTTAGCAAGGATGGAAATTTATTGAGGTATAATTGAGCTGCATCCCTGCTTGAAAATGTTGTTTGAACCTGGGGGAGTGAAGATTCGCCGGCTTCTGTTACATAGCGAACATCGTATTGGCCGAAACCAGGTGTAGCCGCCAGTAGCAGGATTAACAAAAAGGTTGATTGTTGCACAGCTAACTTCGCCATTTGATTCAGCAAGATTAACTATTAACGTAAAAATGGCAGGCATTTATATACACATTCCTTTTTGCAGGAAGGCTTGCCATTATTGCAACTTCCATTTCTCAACCGTTCATACACTGGTAGATGAAATGGTTCATGCCATTTCGAAAGAAGTTGAATTAAGGAAAGAATACCTGCAAGGAGAAGTTATAGAGACCGTGTATTTCGGTGGAGGAACACCGTCTCTGTTGTCTATAGGCCAGCTAGCAAGCATTATTGAACAGGTATCGAGGTTTCATAGTATTAGCGCTGGCGCTGAGTTTACGCTTGAAGCAAACCCGGACGATATTGGCCCGGAAAGATTAAGCAGTTGGTCGCGGCTGGGTATCAACAGGCTTAGCATCGGGACCCAGTCGTTTTACGATGAAGACCTCCAATGGATGAACCGTAGCCACTCTGCTGAACAATCGAGGACGGCCATATTGCTTGCACAGGATAAGGGATATCACAACCTAAATATTGACCTTATTTATGGAACTCCCGGACTAAGCAATGAAAGATGGTTGCAGAACCTGGAAACCGCGACTTCATTGGAAATACCTCATCTATCTTGCTATGCATTGACGGTAGAGCCAAAAACAGCACTTCAAAGCCTGATCAGTAAGGGTAAGTTCCCTGATGTGGAGCCGGAGATGCAAAGCGAACAATTTGATATGCTTATGCGTTTCGCTGAATCGAACGGCTACGAGCACTACGAAATATCCAACTTTGCTAAGATGGGTTGTAGAAGCAGGCACAACAGCAGCTATTGGGCTGGAACAAAGTATCTTGGCCTGGGCCCCTCTGCACACTCATTCAATGGAGAAAGCCGCCAGTGGAACGTGGACAACAATGCCTTGTTTATTAAAAGCCTTGAGAAGGGCATAGTTCCATTTGAAGTAGAAAAGCTTACGACAGAGCAAAAAGCCAATGAATATATCATGACCAGCCTGAGGACAATGGAAGGCCTGGACAAGCT
>JAEZDR010000136.1 GCA_023433265.1 Bacteroidota bacterium
AGCATCGATGTTAACGTTGCTTCGCTTGCTGCCGGTACTTATTTCATTAAGGTTATTTGCGACAATGGTTGTGAAACCCTGGTGAAGAAGTTTGTTAAAAACTAAGACCATTTGGGATAGTAAGATAAAAGCCCCGCTTTTGCGGGGCTTTTTTAGTTACATCCGGCAAGACCACACGGCCATGCCTACGGCATTTGGATGTCGTTGTGTTTTTCCATTCTACCAAAGGGTCATGCATACGGCATTTGGATGTCCTTGTGTTTATCATTTCTGCCAAAACGGTTATGCCTATGGCATTTGGATGTCCTTGTGTTTTTCCTTTCTACCAAACGGCCATGCCTACGGCATTTGCTTGTCATAGTGCTTTTCTTTTCTACCAAACGGTCATGCCTACGGCATTTGCACCATGACTTTCAAAGCCCCATCGGGGCGACCCTATGGTAGCAACAAGCCTTCACGATGATCTACCAAGCCCCATCGGGGTGACCGATTGGCCATTGCCACTATTTTACCATTCTCTTCAAATCTAAATCCTCACCTTTGCGCCTCCTTATCTATGACCTGGAGAGAACGCATCATCCTTGCTTTACTGGCGGCTATTAACTTCACCCATATCCTTGACTTTATGGTGATGGCGCCGCTTGGCAACTTCCTCATGCCGTATTTCAACCTTAATGCGCAGCAGTTTAGCGTACTGCTGGCTTCGTATAGCATTGCCGCATGCGTGTCAGGATTCATTGCAGCCTTCTTCGTCGACCGTTTCGATCGTAAGGGCGTATTGCTATTCGGCTATACCGGTTTTATCCTTGCCACCATTGGATGTGGTATTGCACCAAACTTTCCTTTCCTGCTTACATCGCGGATATTGGCAGGACTGTTTGGTGGCCTCATTGGCGCCCAGGTGATGAGTATAGTAGCAGATACTTTTAGCTACGAGCGAAGGGGTGCAGCGATGGGTATTTTGTTTTCCGCATTTTCCCTTGCTTCTGTTATTGGCGTACCTATCGGGCTTTACCTGGCAACAGTTATTAGCTGGCATGCGCCTTTCCTGGCTATAGGGGGTATGGGCATTCTCATTATATTCCTTGTGATGAAGTACTTACGTCCCATGAAAGGGCACCTCAAAAACAGGGATCTAAGCCTCCATTGGTTTGCAGTGATCAATAACATCTTCATCAGGAAAGAACAACTTACAGCGCTTGCCCTTTCTGCATGCCTTATGTTGGGACACTTTATCATCATCCCCTTCCTCAATCCATACATGGAATATAATGTCGGGTTCACCGATATGCAGCGCAACCTTGTTTATATAGTGGGGGGCATTGGTACCATGCTGTTTTCCCCGCTGATAGGGCGTATTGCTGATAAGTATGGTAAGCATAGGGTATTTACAGTATCTGCATTGCTATCGCTTATTCCAATTGTTTTGATCACTAACATGCCTGCAATAGCTTACTACTATGTGCTGGCAGTTACGGGTATTTGGTTTGTGTTTAGCACTGGCAGAGGCATACCTGCAAACGCTATCATCAGTAATGTGGTTCCGCCGCAACAAAGAGGAAGCTTTATGAGTGTGAATAGCAGCGTTCAACAGCTTTTTATCGGCCTTGCCTCATTGATTGCCGGCTGGGTAGTGAAAGCACCTCCCGGGCAAAAACTATCCAATTATAATGTTACAGGCTACATAAGCATTGCCATTGTGCTCCTATGTGTCTTCATCGCCCAAAAGCTCCATGTAAGAAGCGAAGCCTGGGCAGCAGAGGAATTAGCTCCTTAATCTTTAGGCAGGTTTCATCTTAAACGCCTCTGGATAGGCTCTTAAAGCCTCATCTCTAACCCTGGTATAAACCTGGTGCGATGCAATTTCAAACAATATCCCCGCAGTTGCTATCACACAAACGGCTATAGGGTTTGTAAACGATCCTACGATAATGCAAAACCTGATTACCGAGCTAAACCAACTTTCATGAAACACCGAGCCATTCAGCATCATTAGTTTTTTCTTCGATCTTCTTTTGATTCTAAACTCTTTAATCCAAACGGTTATCATCGATGCCAGGTAGGCTATTGTAAAAACGAAAAAAACATGCTCTGCGGTAAACAATCTTATCAGTATCCACAGTGCAACAAAAACCATGACTGTAAACACAATTTTTGGAAGTTTAAAATAGGCTTTTATTTCCTTTTTCCACAATGCTGACGTGCGGTTATGGACGGCTTCTAGCTTGTCCTGTACTATATGCGAGAAGCCAAACAATCCAAAACCTTTGTACACCTTCTCAAGTGCTTTTTCAAACGAAAGCGTGTTGTCCTGTTCCATCTCCTCCTCAATCTTGCACGCCAGGTGATCTACAAGCTCTACCTGCAAATCGTACCACCTGACACTCTTCTTTTCAGTGAACTTAAACAACGTCTCAATTTGCCCGGGTGATAGTTTTACTGCTTGCATTAGTTATTTGAAAGTTTTAGTTGTAACACCGCCTGTAACTGCCCGAAAAACTCCTGCAGTTCATTAAGTTTATTTGCTGCTTCTGTTTTGCCAGAAGGGGTGAGTGAATAATATTTTCTCAGGCGATTATCTACCTGCTCCAGGGTGGCAGTTATATGGCCGTCCGCTTCCAATTTATGCAGCGCAGGGTATAAGGCACCCTCTGTAAGCGAAAGGTCGTCTCCGCTCAGTTCTTTCACCTTTTTCATAATCTCGTAGCCATACATGCGGGGTTCTTCACCCAACAATTTTAAAATGATAGTGCTTAACGAACCTTTGAATAATGGGTTGTTTTGCTTCATTAATCAAATATACATAAGAAACTTAGGTATTGCAAACTGGCTTTTGCCTTCAGTTTTCCCGGAGTGACTCCGATATGACTCCGATATGACTCTGATATGACTCCGATATGACTCCGCCAAAAAGCCGACTTTTAGTAGTTATGTGGTTTTTACTAATATGTTCTTATCGATTGAGGAAGTCATTGTTCTATATCGTTATCACCGTTTGGATTGTTACTTTTGCAGCTCCTAAATCAAACTATTACCATGAAATTTTTCATTGATACGGCTAACCTGAAAGAAATACAGGAAGCCAACGACCTGGGCATTCTTGACGGTGTTACTACCAATCCATCGCTGATGGCCAAAGTGGGTATCACGGGCACCGAAGCTGTGCATAACCACTACAAGACCATCTGTGAAATGGTGGATGGAGATGTAAGTGCCGAAGTGATTGGTACTGATTTCAAAACAATCGTGGAGGAAGGACAGGTTCTTGCCGCTATACACCCTAATATTGTTGTGAAGGTACCGATGATTAAAGAGGGTATTAAGGCGCTTAAGTGGTTCAAGGATAATAACATAAAAACAAACTGTACACTGGTATTCTCTGCCGGACAGGCAATTCTTGCTGCCAAGGCGGGTGCCACTTACGTATCGCCTTTTATAGGCCGTATTGACGATAGCGGCTGGGATGGCATGGAGCTGATTGGCCAGATAGCTGACATTTATACCGTTCAGGGCTATGAAACGGAAATACTTGCGGCATCTATCCGTAACCCGCTGCATATCACAAGGGCTGCTCAAATGGGCGCGGACGTATGCACCTGTCCGTTAGAGCCTATCATGGGCTTGCTCAAGCATCCGCTCACAGATCTTGGGCTTGCACGCTTTTTAGAAGACGCGAAGAAGTTTGCCTAAACAGGTTGATAATGAATAGGAGACGAGGCTGCTTGGAAAAGCAGCCTTTTTCGTTTTTAATTGTTGTTCAGGATCAATGAGATGTGACCTGAAACGGGAACAAAACGGAACAGGCGGGAATAAAACGGAATAAAACGGAATAATCCGGAACAAAACGGAAAAATTCGGAACAAACGGGACTAAAACGGAACAAACGGGAAAGTAGGTTTTGGAGAGGGTGTATGTTTGGGGGAAAAGGAGAAAAGATGAGTACTTAATACTTAGTACAAAGATTTTAGACAAGATGAGGATTCGGAATTTTCCTAACAGATTGTTTTACGCCGGCGGGCGGACAGGTGTTGGTGAGACTTGGGATTCGGAGGACAGAGATTGCCATCCGCCGGTGGGTGGACAGGCTGCCGCTCGTTCCTCGCTCCTCGCAAGAACGCTTAGTGTTTAAGGGGCTTGTGACGCTCTTGCCACGCTCTTGCCTCACTCTTGCCTAGGACTTGCGTCGGACTTGCCTCCCAAAAACGGGTTGTTTT